>UQVI01000180.1 GCA_900544515.1 uncultured Oscillospiraceae bacterium
AGATTCGCCTTAGTCTCGTGGGCTCGGAGATGTGTATAAGAGACAGTTACTGTACCTCCGTATTTTTTATTTGAATCTTCTGAGTCGTAATGCATTCAAAACAACTGTAACAGAGCTTAAGCTCATACAGGCAGCGGCAATCATAGGATTCAGCGTCCAGCCGAATATTCCGTAAAATACACCTGCTGCAAGAGGGATTCCCAAACAGTTGTAGAAAAATGCCCAGAAAAGATTTTCTCTGATATTTTTAAGTGTCTTCTTTGACAATCTTATTGCCTTTGAAACATCTGAAAGCTTGTCGGAAACAAGCACAACATCTGCCGATTCAATGGCTATATCCGATCCTGCACCGATTGCAATGCCCACATCTGCACGAGTGAGGGCAGGGGAGTCGTTGATTCCGTCACCGACCATAGCAACCGTTTTGCCGTTGTCAATAAGCTCACGTATTTTTTCTTCCTTATCATCAGGCAGTGCCGAAGCGATGAAATTTTTGATTCCTGCCTGCTGAGTTATGGCATAAGCTGTCAGCTCATTGTCACCGGTAATCATAATTGTATCGGCATTGATGCTTTCAATGGTTTCCTTTGCATCATCTTTGATTTTGTCAGCCACTGCAACTGTACATAAGTATTCATCATCACAGGTGAATATAATAGGTGTTTTACCGCTGTAAGAATATTCGTTGTCGCTGAAACCGGTGAGCTTTTCATTACCTGCCTTGTAGGTTTTTCCGTCAATCGTGGCAGTGATTCCTTTTCCTATAAGGTATTCACTGCTTTCTATATCAAGAAGCTTGGCATTGTTTTCCTTACAGAATTTACAGATTGCCGCAGACAATGGGTGATCAGATATGTTTTCAATCGTATAAATGACATCAAGATACTGTTTGTCTGTAACATCAGTTACAAACATTTCACCCTTTGTGATTGTACCGGTTTTGTCAAAAACAATTGTGTTGCACTTTCCGAGATTTTCAAGTGCTGCTGCATCTTTGAAGAGTATGCCGTTTTCAGCGCCCTTTCCTGTACCTATCATAATCGCACAAGGTGTTGCAAGTCCGAGTGCACACGGACAGCTTATTACCAATACGGAAACGCCGATTGAAAATGCAAATTCAAAACCCTTGCCGATAATCAGCCAGACAATAAAAGCGATAACAGCAATCGCAATTACAACAGGAACAAAGATGGATGCAATTTTATCAGCGAGTCTCTGCGCAGGTGCTTTAGATGAGGATGCATCCTCGACAAGTGCAATGATTCTTGACAGTGTTGAGTCCTCTCCGACCTGAGTCGCTTTGAAAATAAAATTACCATTTTTGTTGACAGTTCCGCTTATTACCTTATCTCCTGCAGATAAATCAACGGGTACACTTTCACCGGTAACTGCACTCTGATCTATTGAGCCTGCTCCTTCAGTGATAACACCATCTACAGCGATTCTCATACCAGGCTTAACTACAACAAGATCATTTTCCTGTATCAGCGATGATTCTATTTCTGTTTCAGCACCGTCCTTCAGGATTATGCTTTTTTCAGGTACCAGGTCTATGAGTGAATTAATGGCGTCCTTTGTTTTGCCCTTGCTCAGGGTTTCAAGGAATTTGCCGACCGTTATCAGTGCCAGTATCATTCCTGCCGACTCAAAATACAGATGATGATTTTCAAATGCAAACATAGATACCAGACTGTAAATCAGTGAGGCTCCTGAGCCAACCGCAACCAAGCTGTCCATATTCGGATTCAGCTTGACAAGTGCAGAAAAACCATTGGTGAAGAATTTTCTGTTGACAATCAGAATCGGAATAAGGAAAATCAGCTGTCCTATGGCATTGGGCATATGTTCCCCAAGTATCCACGGAAGCGTGTAACCGAGCATATGCGCCATAGAGAGATACATAAGCGGAACAAGGAAAATAAGGGAGGTGATTACACGCTTTTTCATTTCCTTAATCTCTTTGGTGTTTTCAGATTTCTTCAGTTTGAATGGCTCGCAGCCGTAGCCGGCATTTTTTACGGCGTTGATTATTTCATCGGTTTCACATTCATATTCTGCAACCATTGTTCCTGCAAGCAGATTAACAGCTACTTCTTTGCTTAAAGGTGTTACTGCTTTTTCAACCCTTGCAGAGCAGGCAGCACAGCTCATACCTGTTACTAAAAATTTTTGTTTCATTTATAATATAATAAGCTCCTTTGTTATTTTTGAAAGATTTTCTCTGCCTCTTGGAGAAATGTAAAGCAAATCCTCAATTCTTATACCGAATTTGTCAGGGATATATATACCCGGCTCAATTGACGTAACATTTCCAACCTCAAAGGTGTCCTTGCTTTTTGGAGATGCATTATAGCCCTCGTGTATATCAAGACCAACACCGTGCCCTAAGCTGTGGCGAAAATATTTTGCCATATCCTGTTTTTCAAGTACATCATATGATGCTTTGTAAACATCAGCACATTTTACACCGCTGTTAAGTGCTTTTATACCTGCCAGCTGTGCTTTTAAAACAAGGTTATACGCTTCAATCATTTCATCTGTAGCATGCCCCACTGCAACCGTTCTCGTCATATCCGAATGGTATCCGCTGCAGGTTGCACCAAAATCAAACAGAACAAAATCACCGTCTTTAATTTTTCTGTCAGATGGTACACCATGAGGCATGGATGTATGGCTGCCTGCCAGAAGAATCGTATCAAAGCTTACTCCGTCTGAGCCGTTTTTTGCCATAATATAATCGAAAAGGGCAGCCAGCTCCTTTTCTGTTTTTCCTGCCTTTACCTCAGGCAAAAGCTCGAGAAAAGATTTTTCAGCAATATTATTTGCGTCCTTAATTAAATTTATTTCCTCAATATCCTTAACATTTCTTAACTGCATAAATTGATTATCGAGAGGGATAAATTCGGTATCGGTTAAAAGCTGTGTGTATTTTTCATACTGCATAAAAGAAATTGTTTCATTTTCAAAAAGAATTCTTTTGATGCTGTGTTTATCAGCTATTTTTTTTACTTCATCAGCAAAAGTGCTGCTGATTTCGATAACTGAAAGTCCTGTTTTTTTGGAATGACATATAGCTGTTTCCGTGTATCTGGAGTCTACTATGTGGTAGCCGTCGCCGCAGGCAGTGAAAACCACAACACCCTCACTTGGCGAAAAGCCGCAGGCATAATGCATATTGCTTTCGTTAAGCAATATGACCGCATCTGCATTACTTTCTTTTATAAGCTGAGCTATTTTTTCAATGTGCATATCCTGTCTCTTATACACATCTGACGCTGCCGACGACTAGTCGAGTGTAGAT
>UQVI01000181.1 GCA_900544515.1 uncultured Oscillospiraceae bacterium
ACGAGATTCGCCTTAGTCTCGTGGGCTCGGAGATGTGTATAAGAGACAGAAAGAGGTTAACTTCTCAGTTGAAGATCAGAACATTATTAAATCCATGCTTGAGGTTCCGTATCTTTACACTGCAAGCTATGAAAATTCCGATGGTGTGCCAATTGAAATTGCAACACACACCGCTGTCTGGATGGCAGAACGCGAAGGCAGCTCAAGAAACATTTATCCATCAAGTCCCATTGTTCTTAATCTTTTTAAATACTATGGACAGACTGTAGTTAACTTTAAAACAAAGTGCAATGATTATGCTGAAAAATCAAATGCACCAATCAAATATATAAAAAAAGATGATACCTTTGAAATTTCAGATTATACAAAGAAAGTTCAGACTGTATCCATAACTAAGATTGAGGATCTTGGCGACAACAACTTCTATAAGATAACAGCGGATGTATCCGGCTGTAACAAGAAAAAGGTTATCGCTATTGTTCAGAAAAACCGTCTTGAATATTCACTCGGCTTCTCAATCAAAGCACTCAAATGGCAGTAATTAAAAACGGATTTATATTTACAAAGACACCGATATAATCGGTGTCTTTTCTTATGCCATATATCGCTGAATATATATTTCTGTGAAAAATTCAGGAACTATATGAAATCAAAAAGTTAAAAAGGGGCTGACGGCTCAGGTCCTGTCAGACCCTTTTTAATTCATATTTTAACGGTGAACGGCACTGGCATTACATCATTGTGCGCTTTGAAAAGTGATTATAACTTTTCAGATTTGATGTAAGTTGGTGCCTTCATTTTTTTCTTTTCTTTTTTTAAGAAAAACAGTTATTGCAGCTGCTGTACACATAACTGCTGCTAATGATGTGAAAAGTATTGCATAGTCAGCACCTGTCATCGGCGATTTGACTTCAATTACTTCTGCTTCATTCACTATCTTCAGCTCAATAATCTGCTCATTTTCTTCAATAGTAACCTCATAGACTTTTTCATTAAGGATATAGCCCTTTGGTGCTTTCAGCTCCTTGACAATATATTTACCAACAGGAAGATTATTAAATTCAAAATTACCTTCCTTATCAGATGTTGCAGTCATCAAAGCATTTTTCTTTGTGAACTTTGTTGTATCAGCAGAAAACAATCCGATTAAAGCACCCTCAAGCGGATTACTGAGATTATCAATTTTTATTCCGTGAATACTTCCTCTCTTGAGTACATTGACAAGCTCAAGCTCAACAGTCTGCTCATTTTCTGTTATCTCAACAATATAGCTTTTTTCATCCAGGAGATAATCCTTAGGTGCCTCAATTTCCTTTACAATATAAGTACCTACAGGAATATCCGTAAATGAAAATGTTCCGTCATCAGCTGACATCACTGTTGTTATTGCTGTATCCTTCGTAAACTCTTCCGCTGTATCAAAGAAAATTCCAATCAACGCACCATTCAGTGGATTGCCGCTGTCATCAAGCTTTTTACCATTAACAACACCGTTTTTAATTAGATTTAAAATTCCTTCGCCGTCATTGATTTTAATATCATGGCGTTCAACATCCTGACCCTGATATTCAGTTGAGAAATTATACTTTTCATCAGAAATAATATAATGCTCATCAGTTTCAGTTTCCTGAACATACCAGTTATAGCCTACAGGAAGATCACAATCAAAAGTAAGTGTATTATCAGCAGTAACACTTGCTGTTGTAATTAAACCGTTAGCGGGGATGATTTCACCGTCCTGTGCGGTAACCTCTTCGGCTGCGTATACACTGAACTTTACATTCTGAACTTCGTCATTCATACCTACCTTATAAAGCTCATTCTGTTCAAGCACCTTTGTGAGTTCAATGCCTGATGTCTGTCTCTGATCATAAAAGGATACAGACCTGCTGATTGTTGAAATTTCTTGACCCTCATATGTAAGCGCAAGATGCTGTTCCTCATTGTTTAATGCAAAGGTGTACGGAGCCTTCGTTTCTTTAACCGTATACTCGCCAAGATATAGAAGCTTTGACTTTGCTGTACCGTTACTATCTGTAACTATAGTATCAACAAGCTCGCCCTGCTTTGCTCTAACAGTTCCGTCAGCAGTTACAATATCCTCATCGGCATAGATTTCAAACTCTGCATCAGCCAGTCCCTGCTCCTCGTAAATGGGAGTATAAACCTCGTCATTATTTTTAACAGATGCAAATACTTCACCTGTCTTGCTTATTTCAATTACGCCCTTCTGCGCTGTATTTTCCTGTGTTACTGTAATAATGGTGATACCATCCTCATTAACCGAATTTTCAGCTGTAACATCAAATATAATTGGGGTTCTGTCTATCACATAGCCATAAGGTGCCTGCACCTCTACGAGCTTGTAGCCTTTTCCGTATGACAGTTTTTCCGGTGTTACAAGGCAGCCGTTCTCATCTGTATAAAATGTATCAATTGTTGTCGGAGTGGGATATGTAAATTTCATTGATATCAGTTTACCGTCAGGATCATATATCTGATATCCTGTGCCAGCTCGTGTAATGGTCTTATGAGTCTCTGCATCTGCCTTTACTATCTTTAAATAACTTGTAATGGTAGGATTGATAGCAAGAATAGGATATTCTTTATTATTTTCTGAAATAAAGATATCAAAATCATTCAGAAATTTCTTACCCTCCCAAGCTTTTGTCTGATGAACGGTATAGGTTCCATACGGCAAATCCTTTGTTTTTGCAAAACCATATTCATTACAAACAAGAATATCTCGCTCGTCCGGATTAGCCTTATCATATGATCCTGCTGATTTTAAGTAAACCTGAAATTCAGCACCCTCCTCAGGAGTTTCTATCTGAGATTCTCCGTCCACATGTTTGATAATTGAGATAGTGCCTTTTATTACAGGCTCATAAACATCCTTCTTAATTGTGTTCAGCTCAATTTTGAAATTTTCTGCACCTGCAGGAATTTCATGAACAGTTTTATCAAGATTATATCCTTCACTTGGTATAAGCTCTTTTAATGTCCATTTACTACCGCAAATCTCATAATCGGTTGTAAACTTTCCGTCATCATCAGTGGTATACTCTTTTACTAATTCTCCATTATTATAAAGACCGTAAACCGCACCCTGCAGTGTTGCATTACCCTGTTCTTTTCCTTTTTCGGAATCCTTCTTAGTTACCTCAACACTGAACTTTTTGAGAATATTGTGAAACTTGACCTCTGCAGTCTGATTAACTCTTACAGTTACCGTCTGTGATTTATTTTGAACATATTTATTATCCTGTCTCTTATACACATCTGACGCTGCCGA
>UQVI01000182.1 GCA_900544515.1 uncultured Oscillospiraceae bacterium
GAGATTCGCCTTAGTCTCGTGGGCTCGGAGATGTGTATAAGAGACAGTTATGAAACACCCGGAAATTATCAAAAAATTAAGCCTTGAGCAAAAGGCTGCTTTTGTTTCAGGCTACGACTACTGGCATTTGAATTCTGCACCGGAGGCAGGATTACCTCAGATTATGATTACAGACGGCCCTCACGGCCTTCGTAAGCAGAACAAGGACAAGAAAGCATCTGACGGTATCGGTCTCGGCAATTCAGTGCCGGCAACTTGTTTCCCTCCCGCATCAACAACATCATGCTCTTGGGATGAGGAGCTGATTCAGGCAGAGGGTGAGGCACTTGCTGAAGAGTGTTTAAAGGAACAGGTTTCAACAATACTCGGACCTGGTACAAATATCAAGCGTTCACCTGTTTGCGGACGTAACTTTGAGTATTTCAGTGAAGATCCATATCTTGCGGGTAAATGCTCAGCAAGTCTTGTAAACGGTGTTCAGTCAAAGGGTATAGGTACATCACTTAAGCATTTTGCTTGTAACTCACAGGAAGCATTCCGTATGGTTATCAATGAGGTAATTGATGAGAGAACAATGCGTGAGCTTTATCTTACCGCTTTTGAAATCTGTGTAAAAGAGGCGCAGCCTTGGACAATTATGAATTCATATAACCGTATCAACGGCGTATATGCTTCTCAGAATGAATGGCTCCAGGAAAAGGTTCTTCGTGACGAATGGGGCTTTGAAGGTCTTCTCGTTACAGACTGGGGCGCATCAGTTGATCGTATTCCAGGTCTTAAATATGGTACTGATCTTGAAATGCCGTCATCAGGTGGACTTAACACAAAGAAGATTATTGAGGCAGTTAAGAGCGGTGAGCTTGACGAGGCAATCCTTGACAAGAGAGTTGACAATGTTGTTGACCTTATTGTTAAGTCAAAGCCTGCTCTTGAAAAGACACATACATATGATATTGATGCTCATCACAAGCTTGCACAGAAGGTTGCTGAAGGATCAATGGTACTCCTTAAAAATGATGATGCCGTTCTTCCTCTTAAGAAGGGACAGAAGGTTGCAGTTATCGGTGAAATGGCAAAGGCACCACGCTTTCAGGGGGCAGGTTCATCCGTTATCAATCCTACAAAGCTTGATAATGCATATGATGAGCTGTCAAAGCTTGGCGTTGATATGCTTTACGCAGCAGGCTATGAAAAGGGTAAGGATGAAATCAATGCTCAGCTTGTAAATGAGGCAGTTGAGGCTGCAAAGAAGGCTGATGTTGCTGTTGTATTCGCAGGACTTACAGAAGAGTTTGAGGGCGAGGGTTATGACAGACTTGACATTGAAATGCCTAAGAGCCACAACAATATTATTTCAGCTGTTGCTAAGGCTAACCCTAATACAGTCGTTGTTCTTGCGGGCGGTTCCGTTGTTAATATTACATGGCTTAACGAAGTTAAGGCTCTTCTGAATTCCGGTCTCGGCGGTCAGGCAGGCGGTGCTGCCGTTGCAAATATTCTTACAGGTGCGGTTAACCCATCCGGTAAAACATCTGAAACCTATCCGCTTTCTTTTGATCAGAATCCGACCTACGGCAATTATCCGGGCGGTCCTGTTACAAGTGAGCACAGAGAGTCCGTATATATCGGTTACCGTTACTATGATAAGGCTGAAAAGGATGTTCTTTTCCCATTTGGTTACGGACTTTCCTACACAACCTTTGAATACAGTGATATCAAGCTTTCGGCTGACAGCATTAAGGATACAGATACAGTAACCGTATCCTTTAAGATTAAAAATACAGGCAGCGTCGACGGAGCTGAGGTTGCACAGATTTATGTTGCTGATAAGGAGTCAACAATCTTCAGACCTGTTAAAGAGCTTAAGGGCTTCAAGAAAGTATTCCTTAAAGCCGGTGAGGAAAAGGAAATTTCCGTTGAGCTTTCAAAGAGAGCATTTGCGTTCTATAACGTGGAGCTTGGTGACTGGATGGTTGAAACAGGTGAGTTTGATATCCTTGTTGGTGCATCAAGCCGCGATATCAGGCTTTCAGCTGCAATGACAGTAACTTCAACGGTTGATGCAGTGATTCCTGATTACAGAGAAACTGCTCCTGCTTATTACACAGCAGACCTTGACGGTATGAAGGGCGCTCAGTTTGAGGCTGTTTACGGTCAGGCTCTTCCTGATGATAAGCCTGATACCTCAAAGAAGATTGATCTTTACTGTTGTCTTAATGATGCACGCCATACAAAATGGGGCGGCAGAATCTGCAATCTTATTGAAGGCATTATGTCAAAGATGGGTTCAGCAGAAAACGGTGACGGAAAGATGCTTGCTGCAATGGCAACTCAGATTCCAATCCGTAACTTTATTGCAATGTCAATGGGTGTTATGTCCGAGCCGATGGCTGAGGGACTTCTTATGATACTTAATGACGATGAGTCCAGCTTTGTTGGTTTCAACAAGCTTTTCTGGAGAATCGGCGGAGCTCTTACAAGACTCCCTGCACTCCTTAAATCAATTTAATCCTATAAAAAAACTGCTTTGGAGTCCTCCAAAGCAGTTTTTTTGCAGTCAGTATAAAGTATTTACACGTTTTGAACGTCTCTTTTCTTTATATCTTTTCTGAACAGGAACTTGAAAACAGTTCTGATTAACGGCTGGATAAAGAAAAGCTGTGTAAAGAAAGCAAAAGGGAAATTGAAGCAGACAAGCTTTAACCAATTGGCAAGCAGAGTGAGCATGTTGAAGCCTGCATAATACGGATAATACATAAATGCTGCAATAAAGCTCATTGCAGGGCACATAAGACCTACAGTTGCACATATGATTGCAGTTTCAAAAATCACAGGATTTGTGCTTCTTGGATCAAATACCTTTGAGGCAAGCTTAAATGAGCACGGACTGCCCATAACTACCTCGAGCGTATATGCACATACAAACTCAATAAGGATAATTGCCCATATCGGCATCATTTTGCCGAACATGGAAACGCCGCCCATTGCGTTGATTGCTTTAAGTACACTTCCTTCACCGGTTATTTCCATAAAGGTTGGACCGTTTACAACATAAAGGCTGTAAAAGACGTAGGCGTGGACAGTAACGATTACTGTGAGCAGTGCGAATATCATTCGCTGAAATTGATTTCTTGGCATAATAAATCTCCTTTTGCATAAAAAATCACAAGTGGTGCGGGGCATCATAAGTCTTTTTACATATCAGCGTAATCAGATTTACGTGCAAAGCACCACTTGTGTCTCTTATGTCTTATTCCTGTCTCTTATACA
>UQVI01000183.1 GCA_900544515.1 uncultured Oscillospiraceae bacterium
TCGCCTTAGTCTCGTGGGCTCGGAGATGTGTATAAGAGACAGCAATATCACTGCTGTTATTTTTCTTGATTTCCTGTTCAACAAATGCAACGGTTGCCTCCTTAGGTGCACCGCCTCTGTCGCCGATACCGTGAAAAATATAGGTCCAGTCAAGGTCGTACTTTTCATTTTCCTTGAACTTGTTCAGAACAAAATCCCAGTCACGCAGTTTCTTAAGGGTGAAATAATAATCGTGCGGATTCACACTTGCATACACCTGCTCTCCATCAACACCCTGCCACTTGCCGATGTCAAATGGGATGCCGTATGCACTGCCCCAAGCCAGCTTCTGCGTAGTAAAGCCCATAAGGTTTGCGTGGTGCATGATACTCGGCAGTGCCCAACCGAAACCGAAGCAGTCAGGCAGATAGATATCTGCCGAACGCTTGCCGAAGGTTTTGTCAAAATAGGAATTTCCGAAAAGAATATTTCTGAAAAGTGCTTCAGGTGAAGGAATATTAACATCACCATTTTCAAATGCAGAGCCGCAGACATTCCACCTGCCTGCCCTGACATATTCCTTCATTTTTTCAAAAAGCTCAGGATAATATTCCTGCATCAGCTCATAACGGTATGTACCCTCAAAAGAAAATGTATAAGTAGGATACTTTTCAAAAAGCTTAAAATTTTCCACTAGTGTGTTATATATATACTTACTTACTGTTTCTTCAAAATCCCAGCTCCACACCGTATCAAGATGTGCAGTTGCAACTGTATAAATCTTTTTCTTATTTCCAGCCATTGCTATACTCCTTATTATGCTCAATATATTCATCAACCAATTCACAAGCAAGTGAATACGAATTTACAAGCGGATGCAGCGTAAGTGCCTGAATGGCAGCACCTCTGTCCTTATTTCTGATCGCATGTGAGGAAAGACGTTCATAAATCTTAACACGGCGTATCATTTCAAGATTCTGCTCATCAACATCACCGATGATATGCGGTGTGCATTCCTTTTCATTCACATCACAGGTAATTTCAACAACATCATCATCTCTGAGTCCGTTAATTGCGCCGTTATTCGGAATACACATAATCATTGTGCCGGTTGTACCGCTCTGTGCAGTTTCAATAAACTTAAGTGCCACACCTGCGTAACCACCGTCATCCTCTTCATAAATATTGAACTTCCACCGGGCAGTACGCTTAACACCTGTTTCACTTGCCATATAGCTGCCCTCACGCATACCATACCATTTATTGAAAACCTTAAGGCAGCCTTCAAAATCATTTTCAACATCCATTTCGGAAAGCTCTTCCGTCATACATTTATTGATGTCCCTGATCTGCTCTCCTCTTGTTTTGTCTGCGTTAAGTATATTTTCAACTGCCTGCTCTCTGTAATAAAAATAATAAAGGTACTCGTTTAAAACAGCATTTCTGTCTCTGAGAAGCTCTTTGTCAAAATAACGCATATCTGTTTTTGCATAAGCTTCATCATTTTCTATCAGTTCAGGCATAATCTCTTTTCCGTTAAGAATAATGCTTTTGAAATAAGACAGATGATTCAGGCCGTAAACCTCGCCTGAAATATTGTCGGGATTCTCGTTATATAAAAGTGCAAAGGAACGCAGCATACCTGACGGTGCATCACAGATGCCGTAGGTAAAATCATAACCCATATCGCGAAGGGTTTGTGATACTACACCTGCAGGATTTGTAAAGTTGAACACCTTGACATCAAGCTTTGCATATTTTTTGATAAGCTCGCAGTATTCTGCCAGAGCAGGTACACTGCGCATTGCAAAGGAAAAGCCTGCTGCACCTGTGGTCTCCTGACCGAGAACACCTTTATCCAGTGCGATACGCTCATCCTTTGCACGCATATCGTCCTCGCCCACACGGATTGTAGTAATGACATAATCTGCATCTGTCACCGCTTCAATCTTATCTGTTGTTAAGCTGAACTTGAGCTCAGGGCATAAAAGACGTGCCACGTGTGATGCCATACCGCCATAGATATTCAGCTTTTCTTCATTGTTATCCATAAAGCAAAGCTCGTCAATATGCAGTCTGCGTGCCTTTTGTGCAATGCTTTTTGCAAGAAACATAGAGCGGACTCCGCCGCCTCCGATTACCGTTATTTTCATAATACAATCCCCTTCGACTATTCTTTTTCAATTTCAGCAAGCTGTGTATTTACGCTGATAATTTCATCATAAATACAGTCTGAAAATTTCTTTTCTCTGCCATATGTATAAAGTCCGTTTTGCTCCTGCTCGATATCATAAAGCTGCGTATAGCAGAAGCCGAACATCTTTTTGTTTGAAATCAGTGCATCCGTAAGACCGCAATAGCGCTTGGCAAATTCTTCAGGTGTGGTAACATTTTCACCGTATCCCCAAGATTTGACCATATCGTCACCTGCCCATTTTATTCCGCCGTACTCACTGACAAAAACAGGCTCACCGCCGTATTTCTGACGGTTCGGATTATCCTTAAGAACGTGCTCATAGAGAATATTATCTTTGACAAGCATATCAAAATTCTTTCTGAACAGTTCAGTATCATAATTATAATCGTGAACATCGTAAATGTCGGTCTTTACGTGAAAATTACCGCTTGTATCAATGCACGGACGTGTTGAATCCATAGCCTTTGTATAATCATAAACTGTTGATATCAATTCATTTTTCTGACGTCTGCCTCTGTAATTCCAGGTTTCGTTAAACGGACACCAACCAACAATGGACGGATGATTGAAATCACGGTTCACTGCCTCTGCCCATTCAGATAAAAATACCGCAAGAGCCTTATCTGAGGAATAATCAAGTCCCCAGTTGGCATATTCACCCCATACAAGATAACCCATTTTATCGCAGTGATATAAAAATCTCGGCTCAAACACCTTCTGATGCAGACGTGCACCGTTGAAGCCGAGTGCAAAGGAAAGCTCAATATCCTTAACAAATTCGGCCTCATCCTTAGCAGTATAAATTCCGTCCTTATAAAAGCCCTGATCAAGCACAAGTCTTTGAAAAACACTCTTTTCATTGATGAGAAATTTATATCCGTCCAGACGAAGACTCCTCAGACCAAAATAGCTTTTTACTTTATCGTCACCAAATTCAAATTCAAGATCATACAGTCGACCCTTACCCGGTTCCCAAAGATGCGTTTCACTTAATGGGATATGGAAAAAGCGAATACCATTTGCATTTTGCTGCTGAACTTTCCCTGTCTCTTATACACATCTCCGAGCCCACGAGACTAAGGCGAATCTCGT
>UQVI01000184.1 GCA_900544515.1 uncultured Oscillospiraceae bacterium
GATGCATTCTGCACCAATCTTGTAAAAGAGCATTTTTATGATTTATCCATCAATCAGGATTTTTCACTGCTGGATGAAAGCGAGCTGCAGCTTTTGGAGGATACGGTTATCAATGAGGTTCTGGATGAATGTTTTGAAAAGGGTGATAAGAGCTTTATGTCCCTTGTTGAATCCTTTACAACCCCGAATAACGATAAGCCGATTATTAACAATGTAAAAAAGATTCTCCGCTTTATTTATGCTCAGCCGTTCCCGTACCACTGGCTTGATGATGCGGTGAAAAAATACAGTCCTGACATTCCGTTTAACCATTCCATTTGGTATGAATACATAAAATCTCAGCTTGACTATCTGTTTGAGCTTGGAATCCGTCTTGTTAAGGAAAATATTTCGATTACGGATTTTGAGGATGAAAAGTTGAACAGCAAATTTATTGATGTATTTGAAAACGATTTGACGGAATTTGAACGCTTTCAGGCAGCATATAAACGCTCCTGGAATGAGCTTGTAAACGAAAGAGAAGCATCCTTTGTTCGTTTTCCGAATTCAAGCAAGGTTGATAAAGATGTTGCAGCTGTGCTCAAATCAAACAGGGATATTTATAAAAAACTCCTGACCGCCGAAATACCATCCTTTTTCATCAGCGATGAGCTTAGCTTTGCAGAAGATATGAAAATGCTTTATAATCAGCTTGAGGCACTCGTAGCACTGATTAAAGAGGTTGACAACCGTCTTATGCTTGAAAAAAGGGAACGCAATACCTATTCCTTTTCTGATATTGAGCATTTTGCAATTACACTTTTGTTCAGAATGAATGATGAAGGTGAGATTGTAAGAACAGAACTGGCAAATGATTTGGCAGACAGCTTTTCTGAAATTCTTGTAGATGAGTATCAGGATACAAACGAGGCACAGGATTTATTATTTACCTATCTGTCTAACGGTAAAAACCTGTTCACAGTCGGTGACATCAAGCAGAGCATATATCGATTCCGTCTGGCAATGCCGCATATATTCAATGAAAGGAAAAAGAGGTATTCACCATATCATCCTGATGATGCTGAGCTCAATTCTAAAATCATACTCGATAAGAATTTCAGAAGCAGAAAGGATATCTGCTCCTATGTTAATTTTATCTTCTCAAATCTTATGAGTGAGGAGCTCGGTGAGCTTGATTATACGGAAGAGGAGTATCTCAACTGTGGTGCATCCTATGAGGACAGTACTGTTCCAAGTGCACAGATTCATATTCTCAGCGGAGTAAAAGGGGAAGATACGGATAAAAAAGAGGCTGTTTATATTGCCAAAACCATAATCCATAAGGTTAATTCCGGTGAGTTGATTAAGGACGGAGATTCTTATCGCCCTGTAAGGTATGGTGACTTTGCAATTCTGATGCGCAGTCTTAAGAGCCATATCAATGATTATTCGGAGATTCTTACTCAATACGGAATTCCTATTATTTGTGACAATTCAACCAATCTTTTTGAAAATAATGAGATTAAAATGATCATCTCACTTTTAAGAGTGATTGATAATCCTATGCAGGATATCCCATTGCTTGCCACAATGATGTCACCGTTTTACTCTTTTTCAGCAGATGAAATGGCACAGATAAAGGCTGACGCAAAATCAAAAAGTCTTTATTGTGCAGTTGTTTCGTCAGAGAGTCCTAAAGTAAAGCAGTTTCTTGATGAGCTTTCAGAGCTCAGAAGAATCAGCGTCACTATGTCTGTTGCAGGCTTTATAAGATACCTTGTTGAGGAAAAGGGAATGATTTCCTACATCAACGCTATGGGTAATGCGGAGCAAAGATATCAAAATATTTTAAAGCTGATTTCCTTTGCACAGAGCTTTGATAACGGTGTCAATGTAGGTATGACGGCATTTGTCAGATATATAGATAAAATCATTTCATCGGATAAAAGCATTGACTCTGCCTCACTTACAGCCGGCAGTGAAAATGCAGTTACCATTATGTCCGTTCATCATTCAAAGGGTCTTGAATTTCCGATATGCATTTTTGCAGGAACGAACAGAATTTACAATAAAGCTGATTTAAGTGATAAATTACTGCTCAATACAAATTACGGTTTCGGAATCAGATGCCATAATGAGGAGCTGCTATATCAGTATAAGTCTGTTCCTTATGCAGTAATCAAGGATAAGAATACTGTTGAGCTTATGAGTGAAAACCTCAGAGTTCTTTATGTTGCACTCACAAGAGCAAAGGAGCAGTTTATTACCTTTATCACCTGCGATAATCTTGAAAGCAAGCTGAAGCGGATTTCATCAAATATAATCCGCGATGAGATAAGTCCTTATCTGTGCAGAAAAATCACCTGTGATGCAGACTTTTTCCTGATGTGCTCGCTTATGCACAAGGATGGAAAAATCCTCAGAGATTATCTTGAAAAAGATGTGAAAACAAAGCCCTGTGATTTTCCTTTGTCTATTGAAATAACCGATGAAATAGAGCTTGAGGAAATGGATAACAATATTATCTTTGCAGATTACAGTGATGAAATTGTGGCACAGATTGACAAAAAGCTTGAATTTTCATATGAACGCAAAAGTCTTGAGAACATTTCAGCTAAGCTGACCGCATCATCTCTTGACAGCGTTCAGGCAGGCTTTGAATACATGACATCATCAAAACCTTCGTTTTTGAACAAAACCGGTCTCACAGCCGCTCAGAGAGGAACTGCAATGCATACCTTTATGCAGTTTTGTATTTACGAAAATGCCAAGTCCGATTTGGAAGCTGAGATTATAAGACTTCAGGATATGGGCTATCTTACCTCAGAACAAATTCAGGGTCTTGATAAAAAACGGCTTGCAGATTTCTTTCACAGCCGCTTTGCTGACAGAATGTTTAACGCTGATAAGATTTACCGTGAGATAAAGGTATCTTCATTTGTCAAGGCAAATGAAATTTATGATACCGACTATGATGATGATATTCTTGTTCAGGGTATTGCCGACTGTGTTTTTGAGGAAAACGGCGAGCTTGTTCTTCTTGATTATAAAACCGACAGGGTTTCAGAGGAAAGTGAGCTCCTTGAAAGATACAGCAAGCAGATTTTATTCTATAAAAATGCGGTTTCAAAAACGCTGGGTAAGCCTGTAAAAGAGGCTATACTCTATTCTTTTTATTTAGGTAAAACCTGCTATTATAAATAATTTTAAAAAATGCTTGCATTTTATATCTGTCTCTTATACACATCTCCGAGCCCACGAGACTAAGGCGAATC
>UQVI01000185.1 GCA_900544515.1 uncultured Oscillospiraceae bacterium
ATCTACACTCGACTAGTCGTCGGCAGCGTCAGATGTGTATAAGAGACAGCGGTATTATTGTATACAGGGGTTATGCTTTTCATTCTTCCGTTTTCGATTTTAACAGGTGTAATCTGTTTTTCATCAAACGTTATTTCAGCAAGCTTATAATTTGCAAAGCCGAAGTCTAGAAGCTGTGTGGACATATTGAATCTGTCATCACTGGTATCTGCACCGAGCACAACGGACACAAGACTCATGTTATCCCTTGTGGCAGTGGCACAAAGGCAAAAGCCTGCATTGGAGGTTGTGCCTGTTTTGAGCCCTGTTATGCCATTGTATTTGTTAATCAGTTTATTGGTATTATTCAGTTCTGTCTCACCGCCGCGCAGTGAATCAAGCCACACTGTGGAATACTTTTTTATTAAATCGTATTTCATAACTTCTTTGGCAATAACCGCTAAATCATATGCACAGGAATAATGATTGGTTATATCATCATCAAGACCTGTGCAGTTTTCAAAATGACTGTCTTTAAGACCTAATTCCTTAACCCTATCATTCATCATATCCACAAAGGCAGTATCACTGCCGGCAACGTATTCACCAAGAAGGGTACACGCATCATTGGCAGAAGATATGATTACAGCTTTCAGCAAATCGTGAACACTCATCTGCTCCCCTACCTCGAGCCAAATCTGAGAACCGCCTTTTGATACCGCATTCTCACCTGCAGTTACCATATCCTCGAGCTTTATTTTTCCGCTGTCGATTGCCTCCATAATCAGAAGTATACTCATTATTTTTGTAACGGATGCAGGTGAGAGATGTTCATAGGCATTATTTTCTTTAATTACATCCCCTGTATCCATACACATCAGAATACTTGATTTAACCTTGATTTCCTCTTTCTTTTTTGCCTCTTCAGCAAAAATAGTTGAAGGAGCACCGATAAACATACAAAATGAAAGAATAAAGAGAATAGACTTTTTTATAAAGTTAACTGTTAATTTCATAATATCACCATTAAATAGTATTAGCAAAATATTGTATTAATGATAAAAATTTGATATAATCAGCAAAAAGACATTAAGGAAGATGAAAATGAAAGCTGCTTTTTACACACTTGGATGCAAGGTAAATCAATATGAAACAGAATATATGAGCGAGCTTTTAAAAAATGCAGGCTTTGAAATCGTATCACCGAATGAGGAGGCTGATTATTATATAGTAAACTCCTGTACAGTTACCGCTACCGCAGATCAGAAAACAAGGCAGAATATAAGGAAATTCAAGAGAAAGCACCCTGAGTCAACTGTTATTCTTACAGGCTGTATGCCGCAGGCATTTCCTGATGAAGCAAGTGCACTTACTGAAGCTGATATTGTTTTATCCAATAAAAGCGACGGTGATATTTTAAAACTGATTAATGAATATAACAATAATAAATCACGTGTTATCCGTATTGACGAGCACAAGACCGGTGATAATTTTTGGCAGTGCTCCATAACCGATTTCAATGAAAGAATCAGGGCATTTGTAAAAATAGAGGACGGCTGTGACAGATTCTGCTCCTACTGTATTATTCCGAAATCTCGCGGAAGAGTGCGTTCAAAAAATCCTGAAGATTTAAAAAAAGAAATCGAAAATCTTGCAGAACATTCAGTTAAGGAGATTGTTCTTGTAGGAATTAATCTTTCCGCATACGGCAAGGGTGAAAATTTCAACATTGTAGATGCGGTTAAAATCTGTGCTGATACGGATGGTATTGAACGTATAAGACTCGGCTCACTTGAGCCTGATCATATTACAGATGAAATCATTGATGAGCTTGCAAAGATTGATAAGTTTTGCCCGCAGTTTCACCTGTCACTGCAGAGCGGATGTACAAAAACGCTGAAGAGTATGAACAGACATTATACTGCACAGGAATATAAAGCACTCTGTGATAAGCTAAGGAGCACATTTAACGATGCAAGCATTACAACCGATGTTATGGTCGGCTTTCACGAGGAAAGCGACGAAGACTTTAAAGAAAGTCTTGATTTTGTGAAAAGCATCCGATTTGAAAAAGTGCACGTCTTCCCTTACAGTGAGCGTCAGGGAACAGCCGCTTCAAAAAAAGGAGACAGTGTTCCAAAACAGGTTAAGGAAAAACGTGCAGAAATTATGATAGATGAAACTGAAAAAACAAGGCAGGAATACCTTAAGGACTTAATCGGTAAAGAAGTTGAAGTGCTTTTTGAAAATGAGACTCAAAAAAATGTCTTTCAGGGGTATACAAAAAATTATCTTCCTGTGAGGTTAAATAGTGACAAAAACATAATAGGAAAAATGATTAACGTTAAAATAACAGATTACTGTGATGAATTCTGCATTGCTGAATAAAGATTATTCGTTTCATCATTGTCTTTTAAAGAACTGTATGAAAATACATAATAGCCTTTTACATCACTGAGTTTTGACAGATATGTAACCTGACGTGCAATAATATTGTTATTATCAATAAATTCATTTTTTCCGTTATCTCCTGCAAATTCATCCTCTTTCTCTGCTTTATACAGAGGGAGAGCAACATACAATGTACAATCAGCCATTTGAACCCAGTTTTTCGTTGTTTTCATAAATGGCTGATTTTCATTTTGAAAACCAAAATAAATCTGCGGACAAATATAATCCACATATCCCTTTTCCGTACACCATTTTTTGGTATCTGCATAAAGGGTGTTATAATTGCTTTCAGCATTTGAAGCAGGACTGACACCGAATGTAATATTTTCATCAACTGATTTTACTGTACTGTAAACGGATTGAATCATCTTGTTAACATTTTCTCTTCGCCAATCAGCAAGTGACTTGTCTCCTTTGCTCTTTTTATACGCTGTATAGGATGATTTATCAATACTTTCGTCCGTACTCGGATAAAAGTAATCGTCAAAACAAATGGAGTCAACATCATAATTTTCTGCAATTTCCCTGACACCGTTTGAAATGAGCTTTGTCACCTCATCACTGGCAGGGTTAAAATAGATTCTGCTGTCGCATACAATGAGATTATCCGTCCCCTGCCACTCCACTGCTTTATTATTTTTTGAAAGCTGTGAAAAATCGTCTGAATTGCTGACACGGTATGGATTTATCCACGCTTCGATTGACAGCTTGTATTTATGTGCTGATTCAACCATAATTTCAAGCGGGTCAAAAATCAGTTCACTCCCCTGCTCTTTAAAGCAGTATGAGC
>UQVI01000186.1 GCA_900544515.1 uncultured Oscillospiraceae bacterium
GATCTACACTCGACTAGTCGTCGGCAGCGTCAGATGTGTATAAGAGACAGAGAAAAAGTATTTTGACTTTAATGCCCGTACACTCATAACGCTTTGGGGTGATGTGTATGGTGAAAATATGCTCTATGATTATTCCTGGAGAGAGTGGAGCGGTCTGATAGGTGAATTCTATTTTGTCAGATGGAAAATGTTCTATGATGAGGTGATTTCACAGCTTGAAAAGGGCAGGCACATTGACGTTTTATGCACTGCAGATTTTGTGAAAAGAAAGAATTATATCAAATCTGATTTTGGAAAAAGACTGAATGATTTTGAAAATAAGTGGATAAACACATACAGCGAATATCCGTATTCAGCGGATGAAAATGTTGTTTTAGACGCACAAATGCTGATAAAAAAATGGAATATCGGTGCATAACGATATATTTTCATTGTTAATATGTTGAAAAAAATATGAATATGTGTTATAATTTTTGTGTAACTTTGTGAGTGTTCAGAGGTGGGATTATGAAACGCAGATTGATTTCAATGATTTTGGCATTGGCAATTATTGTCTCTGCATTATTCTGTTTTAATATTTCGATTGTATATGGTGCAAACAGCGGAAACTGCGGTGCGTCAACATTGGGCAGACCGGCGGCAAATAATGCTACGTTCAAGTATGATGAGACAACCAAGACACTTGCAATTTCAGGTACCGGTGCAACTAAGGATTATGGAGTTACTGGGTTTAACAGGCCGCCATGGTATAGTTATAAGGACAGCATAACAAAGGTTGTTATTGAAGAGGGTATTGAAACAATCGGAGAACTGAACTTTTATGAATGTACGGCTTTGACAGAGGTTAGTCTTCCAAGTACATTGAAAACGATTTCCGGCAGTTCTTCCATATCATTGGGCGAGGAGAATGTTTCTGCAGTAAGCTATGGTGCTTTCAGAGAGTGTACTGCTCTTAAAAAAATCAACCTGCCTTCAGGACTTGAAACCATTGAGCCGAGAGCCTTTCAGGGTTGTACTGCTCTTACAAGCATTGCGTTTCCCGATTCACTTACAACACTGGGTGACGGTGCATTTATGGATTGCACCAATCTAATTACAGTTACATACGGTACAGGATTGACCTCTACAGGCACAAGAGCCTTTTATAATGCAGGCGTAAAAACCGTTAAATTTTCACCGACAATTAAAAGAATTGACGGCTGGTCCTTTTATGGATGTAAGATGACCAGTATTGAAATACCGCATGAGATTGAAAGCATCGGTACACGTGCGTTTGCTACTTGTTCTTTCCTGAACAAGGTTACGGTAAACAATCCGAATACAGTATTTGAAGGTGTAATTAATAAAGAACCTTTCGACGGCTCAAGTCAGAAGATTACCTTCTACGGACATAGAGGCTCTACGACTGAGGTTTATGTTACCGATCATCCGAATGCAAACTATGAATTTGTTTCTATTGATCCGTGTGATCATACCTCTACACATGACGTTGTAACGCTTGAGCCAACCTGCACTGAAAAAGGAAAGCTTACACAGGTATGTGATGAGTGCGGTGTGAATGTCAGAGTTACGGATATTAATGCACTGGGACATGAATGGGAAGTTTCCGAAGAATATGATGAGTCGGCGGAAAACGGACATATAATCAGAATCTCTGTATGTGCGAATAAAAATTGTCCGCAAAAGACAAAGCAGGAAATTGAACATAAAGAATATGTTGAAGGCTTTTATACATATGAAAGATCAGGAAGCTGTAAGATAGGTACTGAAAAATACACCTGTACCTTTGAGGGCTGCGGCAAGTCTAAAACAACTCCGTTTGTAAATAAGCACGTAGTTGATGAATTCAAGGTAACAGTAGAGCCGACCTGTACCGAAAAGGGTACGAAGGAGGGCGTTTGTTCAGTCTGCAATGAGACAGTAACACAGGAAATTCCTGCACTCGGTCATACAAATGTCCTTGCAGAAGAGCTTGACAATACAGCGAATGACGGACATATCTATGAGATTTATGATTGTTCGGTCTGTGGTGTGGATACTACTGTGCCAAAGCATATTGAATGGGTTGATGACTGTTATGAATCTACTGTTCTGAGCATTTCCAACTGTTCTGTTCCGGGTACGCGTGTTGATACCTGTACAATCTGCTCAGAGAGAAGAACGGTTACGCTTGAAACCCAGCCTCACGAATTGACAGAGACATCCAGAACTGCACCAGCCTGTACATCTAATGGTTATATTTACTATAAATGTAACCATTGTAATCATCAATCGACTGAAACAATCCCTAAGCTTGGACATGATAATGTTCTGATTGAATCGGTTGAACCTACCTGCACTGCTGCAGGCAAAAATGTCTGGAATTGTCAGAGGTGCGGAAGTAATTCAACAGAAATGATTGATAAAAAGGATCACGTGTTTGTGGAGTATACACCTGTTACAGAGGCAACATGTACCACTGACGGCAAGCAGACTGCTGTATGTACAGAGTGTAATATTGAGTATGAGCTTGCAATTGCCGCACTCGGCCACAACTATGAGGATGTGTTAGTCCCTATTGCGGATAAGCCCGGTCATAGTCTTGCAACGCCTACCTGTACACGCTGCGGTGACAAGTCAACACAGAAAACTGTACATAATGAGTGGATAGAGGGACATTATAAAAATACTCTTGTAACAAAGGGTAATTGCACAATCCCTGCGGAAAGCTATGATACCTGTAATGATTGTGGTGAAAGAAGAAACCATTATACTCCTGCACCCGGACATAAGTATGATTATACAGGTCTTGACAGCAATGGCAGACTGACATACAAATGCTCCGTATGCGGAGGGAACGCCGTTCCGCTCAGTCCGGCATCTGTTCTTGCACTCTGGAATGTAAGATATGCCAATACAGCGCCCGGTGATACAGAGCTCGGATACAGATTTGAACTTGTAAACGACGGCATTATCAATGCAAAGGATTACAGCTGTCTTGTCAGACTGAACCCTAAGCAGAGCACGGGTGAGCCAACGACTGAAGAAAATAATCAGTGATATGAAAAGCAGATTGCTATTTAACGGGCAGTCTGCTTTTGTTATGTTATAACCATAAAAACAAGTTTTGGCGGCTTATATATAAAATAATATTTAATTTTTATTCTAACTATTTACTTTAAGAATAACTGTCTCTTATACACATCTGACGCTGCCGACGA
>UQVI01000187.1 GCA_900544515.1 uncultured Oscillospiraceae bacterium
GATATCCATCAGATTCTCCGAACTCGTCTGAAACAGATTCAAAGAGCACCACCGCTTTTTCAAAAAGCTTAGTATCATAATAAATTTTTGTATAACAACACGGACCTGTTCTGATTGGCATAAGCTGAGGACGTGCAGCAAGTGCTGAACCTACCTCATTTTCCTGATAATCATTGCTACTGCTGTAACAGGTTTCCAGAAGAATATCCCAAGCCTTGCGAAGCGTTTCGCTGTACTTTCCATACCTGCGCCTTATGTAATCATCCAGCCATTGTAAACAGTCAATCTGCTTTGATGAGGTTAAAAGCTCAAGCTGCAAGTCGTATATTACAGGATTCTGTTCAATACCCTCCATAAACACTCCTGTTCCCACAACATTGGCACCGTTTGATTTCAGCTTTAAGTACCTGTTGCTGCAATGGAGCTTCAATTTTCCCTGCATTGCATTTTTACCGCCGAAATTATGAAGCATACCGGCAACTACCGGATAACCCCAAAGATTTTTATTGCTGAGTGTTTTCTCTGAATTTATATCAAGAAGAAGCAACCGTTCCTTAGGAACAGCCTTTACAATATGCTTGCGCATTGACCAGGTCTGCATCACCCATACTGAATTCTTATCAAAGCTTTCATACATATGATTGATTGTTTTACCAACTGCCTTCAAATACCAGCTCCATCGTTTTGGCGGTGTTCCCTCGTGAAAAGGATCACAGGCAAGATAATGATAATTACCAAAAATTCTTTCAAGATTATTCAGATAGGACTTGCCGAAATCAAGGAAAAGAGGGTCAAGCGGATCAAGCTGTGCAGTCTTTGGAAAGCCGCACCAGCCCCTTTGTTCAAGTATTTTCGCTTTTGGAAACTTTGATTTAAAACGCATGGGTACGTGGCCTGAAAATCCCTGCTGAATCGGCCGCATTCCGAATTCAATATAACGTTCAAGTATCTTTTTTCCAAGCTCGGCACGGCGGTAAACATAGCTTTTATCCTTTGGCGGAATATACCCCTCAATGTTGGTCATAAGCTGCCAGGCCCAGAAAGCAGGTCCTGATATTGAATCAAGTGCCTCACGCTCGGAAAAGCCATACTCAAGCAAGGTTTCATACAGAACTGCTTCACTTCCTATAACAGCAAGTGGCATATTGATTCCGTTCATTGCCATAAAATCAATTTCTTTTTCCCAGCGTGAAAAATCCCACCAGCACATTGAGTAATCGAGCGTGCAATAGTTCATATATACTCTGAATTTCTGTTTAATTTCACGGCTGAACACGCCGTCAAACATAGTCAGCTCTGTAATATGGATTGTTCTGTTACCGCACCAAGAAAGCTGAGTGCCACAGTATTTTTTCAGATAATCGTAGATTCCCATACAAGCAGAAATATAATTATTAGCCTTCACATACAATTTGCCGTTTTCAGCCGTTATACAGTAGCTGTCCTGCTCAGCACCCGTAATAGCAACATCAATATTATCCTTAACATCAAAAAGATTTCTTTCTAAAAATCCTACAATGACCTTATCCATAATCCACCTCACAATTTAATATAAAGATATTACCAAAACTACTGCACCAATTATAGCACAGACAATCCCTGTTACCATTGGTAATATGACAGAAACTTTTGTATTTATTATTGCATTTTCAGGATTATCTTCATATACTCTTACTTCAATACTGTCACCTATTTTATATTTTGTGTTTGGAACAATACTTACATTTTTTGTATAATAAATTCGCGGAATGCCCTCTTGAATTTTGCTGTTTTTACAATACTTAGCCAAATTTATATTGTGCACAGCATTATAAGTAACACCCTGATAATAATATTCAAAACTTGTTGTAAAGCCCTTATAGCCCTTATTACTTGTATGTTCTTTAAAATCAATAATCTTTCCTGAAACAATTGTATAGGGTTTTCTTAAATTCCTAAGATAAGTATAAATCGCATAGGTTCCGAATACTATCATTAAAACTCCAAAAAGCAAGCCAATATTCATATAACATCCCCACTTTCAACTCAAAGCCTTTGAATATAACCTGTTTTTTCAAATTTGTTGTAGCCGTTTTTCTGATAAAACTTATGTGTACTGCGTTTTTTAGAGCCTGTCATCAGCATCATTTTATAGCAGTTATTATCTATTGCAATCTGCTTTGCATAAGCAAGGCACGCAGATGCAAGCCCCCTTTTTCTGTAAGCCTTATCCGTTACAACATTTTCAATCAATGCATATGGCTGTTGATTATGCGTGAGATTTGGAATAATCATACAGACACATGAAGACACAAGTTTCCCGTCCTCTTCTGCTACGATGATATGATGATTTTTGTCAGCAAGAATTTCACCGAACAAAGCAAGATTTTCGGCATTGCTGTCAATAGGTTTGTTTTTATGTAAATGGGTATATAACGCACTCAATCCCTGAAAATCATTTTTATTTATTTCTCTTATCATTCAGCTCACCTTAGCATCTCATCATTTTTAATACTTCATCTGCTATAACCTTATGTCCCAAGCTTGTAGGATGAATACCGTCAACCGCAAGTTTATCAGGCCGAATTTCTTTTTGCACCTTGTCAAAAACAGATTGTAAATCAATAGTCTGTGCACCATTCTCAACTGCCATATCAAAAAGCTTTTTACGATATACATTAAGCATTCTGTGAAAAGGCTTTTTTTCATATATCGCGTCAATTAAAAAGGGCAGTAATACCAGCAGCTGCACATTCTCAAGTTCACAATTCAATCTTCTGTATATTTCCTGCATATGAGGCTGCATAGGTCTGACAAGCGGAGGGTACTGTTCAGGTACATAGTGTTCCCACGCATCATTAACGCCGATAAGCATAATGATTACATCAGGCTTAAGATGGATACAGTCTTTTGTCAGCCTGTCATACACATTATAAGTTCTGTCAGATGCGATTCCTCTGAAGAAAAACTTTAAATTTTTATACTTTCTTTTCAGTTTATCTGCCACCTGCAAAGCATAAACATTCCGTCCATGTAATTTATAGTTGAATTTTCTATTAAATGTGATATCCGTAATACTGTCCCCTATAAACAGAATACGATATCCGTCTTTAATTTCAATCATAATCTAACCTCACCAACCACGATAATCATTGTATAACCCTGTCTCTTATACACATCTCCGAGCCCACGAGACTAAGGCGAATCTCG
>UQVI01000188.1 GCA_900544515.1 uncultured Oscillospiraceae bacterium
TTAGTCTCGTGGGCTCGGAGATGTGTATAAGAGACAGGTATATGAATGACATCGTGCACAAAAAATGTTAGAATATAACAAATAGGAAAGGACTGTTATATGAAAAAATTAAAAAATCTTAAAATCAAAAACTTTATCATTTTATTTTTTGCAGGAATAATAAATGCAATAGGCGTAACAATCTTCCTCCAGCCGGTAAAACTCTACGACAGCGGAATCTCAGGCACATCTATGCTTTTGTCTCAGGTAACACCGGAATATCTTCCGCTTTCACTGTTTCTCATTGTTTTAAATATTCCGATATTCCTTTTCGGTCTGAAAAAGCAAGGCATTGAATTTACAATCTACTCCATTTTTACTGTAGCAATTTATGCAATAAGTGCATGGCTGATTACCGATATTCTGCCTATTGACGTAAGCATTGTGTCCCCTCTTGCCGGAAGAGATTTATTTCTATGTGCATTATTCGGCGGTCTTATCTCAGGTATAGGCAGCGGTCTTGCAATCCGATACGGCGGAGCAATCGACGGAATTGAGGTACTTGCAGTTATCTTTGCTAAAAAGCTGAGCATCACTGTGGGAACCTTTGTAATGATATATAACGTAACACTGTACATAATCTGCGGTATCGTGATTAACAGCTGGATTCTTCCGCTGTATTCCATAGTAACCTATGTTGCAGCACTCAAAATAATTGACTATATTATTGAAGGCTTTGACCGCTCAAAATCCGCAATCATTATCACAACAAAGCAGGAGGAAATATGTGAAAAGCTGTCCTCTACCTTTGAAAACGGAATCACCTTTTTAAATGCAAAGGGCTATTATTCCGATTCAGACAAAACGATGATTTACTTTGTTCTTAACCGATTTCAGGTTGGTAAAATGCGTGAGATCGTTCACAGCATTGACCCCAATGCCTATATTTCAATTACAGAGGTTGCCGACATATTCGGTGCAAAGCAGATAAAGAATGAGACAAACAAGTAAATAGTTGATTAAATTATAGTTTATATTCGTCAGGAGACAAGCCCCTCCCTACGAAATATCAATAAACATTGTTGATACACTAAACAATAATTTATACTAAAACAACCCCCTGCTTCTGTCAGCAGGGGGTTGTTTTATTCATTATAATCAGCCTATCTGAACACCTTCAAGGAACCAGCCATTAAGTGTTACGCACTTAGAAGATTTATTCTCTTTATAGTATTGACAGAAATCATATCCAGCTCCGTTCTGAGCCTGAATAAGCTTGATTTTACCATTTGCAAGTGCTTTATACACCTCATCATACTGCGCCTGAATCTTTTCATCTTTTGATACAAAGGTTGAATAGATACCGTCTGTTGCACAGCTTGCAAGCGAAACGGAACCGCCCTGAAAATCTGCAAGACAATCCTTAATTGCTTCACCATAATTATTCACAACAGTTGTATAAGCATCCTTATTCTTTTCACCTGCTGCAATAACATTCAGATCATAGTCGAAATCCCACTTAGATGTGAAAGCAGCCTCTGCCTTTGCGTTACCGCCATTGAAAACAGTTGTGACTCCGTGATTGAACATCGTGTCGCAAATTGAAGCATATCTGTCCACCATTTCAAAAGTTGCCGAATAATTATATTCATTATCCATTGCAATGCCTGTGCTGTTGCCGTAAGCATCAACATTTACCCAATGAGAGAACATATAACCGTCTTTCGGAGGAGCTGAAACAACAGTTACTTTATCACCCTTAACATAAGAGCCGCTGCCTGTTGATTCACCATCTCCGCCCTCGCCTGTAACTACAGTTACATTAAAGGTAGGCACATCACTTGTTTTATAAACAGGAATAAGCTTAACATTTTCATTTATATTCTTAACCTTAGTTACTGCACTCTGCTCATTTTCCAGCTCTGCTGATGAAGAGGTTTCCCAGTGGTCAAACACCTTATTTTCAGCAGCTACAGGAGCTGTAATTTCACATTCACCATTTTCGCCGACATTATATGTTGATGAAATTTTATCACCGTCTGCATTCATAACATCAACATTATATGCACCCTCAGCATCCTTATATGTGGCGGTAATTGTACAGTCACATTTTTCAACAATAAGATTCATTGAAGAGTCACTTTTGGAGGAAATATTGACCTTCTTATCCTTAACACCATCTGTGTCACTTTTCACTTCCCACTTATCAAAAACCTTGCCTTCAGGGGCAGGGTTTGCAGTGATGGTTACATTGGTACCTTCTGTATATGTACCTGTACCCAGACCGTCAACTACATTAACCTTGAATGTATCTTCAGACTGATCGCCAACCTTTTCATAGCAAGCCTGAATTGTGAAATTGAAATTATAATCAAGAAGTGCAGAATCATATTCAGCCCAGTCAATTGTTACAGGCTTTCCGAGACTGTCAGCAGCATATGCGGCACCTTGTACAAAACCTGCACCATAATTTGCAGAAGTTTTGCTTGCGAATTCACCGAAATATCCGAGCTCAGTATTTCCGTTCATTACGGAAATATAACCTGCAAGAAAGCCGCTCTGAGCAGAATCAAATGAAACACTCATAACATTATTTACAAAGCGGTCAGTTGTATCGTCAGCAGAATGAGGCATCGCATCAATCAGAATAAAATTAATCTCAGGATAAGCTGCTGCAACTTCATAAGCGCTTACAGCAAACTCCTCACCCGGAAGAATAATGAACTTAGCACCGTTTTCAGATGAAAGTGAAACATACTTTTCTACGTTTTCAACTGTAATTTTGCCATCCTCAAGAACAGGCTGGAAGTAACGGCAGGTCATTGAATTCTCCTCAGCATAGGCGGTTATACCCTCCCACGCACTCTGATTAAAGCCGTCATCATTAACGGCACCGCCATTGGTAATAAGAACAATGTCACTTTTTAAGTCCTCCTGCTTTGTGCAGCCTGCAAAAATACAGCATGCCAAAACAAGACACATAAGAATTGAAATAATCTTTTTCATAGTTTTCCTCCAAAAAGATATTATCACTAATTAATAATAACAAAAACAAAATCATATTGCAATAGTAATTTGTTGATTTAATTGTATAAAACCTTTATAATATAAGGCAGGCTGTCTCTTATACACATCTGACGCTGCCGACGACTAGTCGAGTGTAGATC
>UQVI01000189.1 GCA_900544515.1 uncultured Oscillospiraceae bacterium
GTATAATGTGAGTATATCATAATATTGTCAGAGGGGGAATGCCGTATTGATGAATAAAGTAAAAGGCTTTTTTGCTGAAAGGATTTCGTATTTAATGACAAAGCCGTTATTTTCAAAATGCAGGAATTCCATACATTCACCTGATAAAAGTAAACGTCTTGATATCAGTGGTATGAAGCTTGTGTTTGAAGATGATTTTGACAAGGAGCTTGACCGCTCTGTGTGGAAAACAACTGCCGATCGTCCTGAAAGACGCGGCGGATATTGGTCAGATGAGCAGTGTTTTACCGAAAACGGAAATCTCATTATACGTACCGAGTATAAGAAAAACGGTAAATATGGTGACGGCTGGTATACAGGCACATGTTCAACACAGGGTTTAAGTGAATATAAGTACGGCTATTTTGAAGTAAAATGCAAGGCTCCTGCGGCTGAAGGACTGTGGAGTGCATTCTGGCTTCAGTCGGAATCAATGGCGAATAACAATGGCACTGACGGCGGAAGAGGCGGCGCTGAAATTGATGTTATGGAGTCACCGTATTATAATGATCCTGTTAACACTGCAAATGCTTACCGCAACACAACAATGCATACGGTTCATGTTGATGGTTATGGTAAATTATATCATAACAAGCGTTCCTATTTTTACCGCCCTGATAAGAATATGTATAACGAATTTAATACCTATGGTTTGTTATGGACTGAAAAGGAATATGTATTTTATATAAACGGCAGGGAAACCTGGCGGACGGATTTCGGTGTTTCTCAGGTGCCTGAATTTCTTTGGTTGTCTGTTGAAATTGCAGGTGATGGAAATGCAGATCCTGAAAACAGAAACAATAAATTTACTTGGGCAGGCGATATACGAAATAATCCTGAGGAGCGTATGCCTGCAGATTTTGTAATTGATTACATAAGAGTCTATCAGTGATGTAGAGGAGGATTCATCTGATGAGTAAAAAAAATATTGTGCTGATTTTAATTTCTGTAATAATCATTGCAGCGGCCGTGATTATTTTCTTGTGTGTGCAGGGCGGAGCGGGCGGATATTCCGGAAAGGTAACTGCTGAGGGAAAGCCGCTTGCAAATGTAAGTGTTTCGGACGGTCGAAACGTTGTGAAAACAGATGATAACGGATTATTCACCTTAAAAGGCTACAGAAAAACACGCTTTATCACAGTGACTGTTCCTGCCGGATATACAACAGAAAATTATTATATTTCTGCTGATAAGAGCAAGCATGAGGGCTACGATTTTGATTTGAAAAAATCAAATATAGCTGCAGGCGAGGCTCATAGTTTTCTTCAGATTTCGGATACTGAGATTGGCGAGGACGGTGTAGGCGAGTGGATAAATTATCTTAAGGATATAGCCGAAAATGAAAAGCCTGCTTTTTTAATACATACAGGTGATATCTGCTATGAGCCGGGACTGAAAAAGCATATTGAGGGTATGAATACAGAAAATATGGGCGTTCCTGTTCGTTATATCATAGGCAACCACGATTATGTTGATGGTAAATATGGTGAGGAGCTTTTTGAAAGTCTTTATGGTCCTGTTTGGTATTCCTTTGAGGTTGGTAATGTGCACTACATTGTTACCCCATTCCAGACCGGAGGCGACTATAAGTCAGGATATAGCAAAAATGATAGATGGCGTTGGCTTGAAAATGATTTGGCAAATACATCCAGCAATATGAAGGTTGTTATGTTTAATCATACCGTTTCACCATCAGAGGATTATGTTATCAAATATGATTTCAAAAAGCTTGATTTGAAAGAGCATAATCTTATTGCGTGGATTTTTGGTCACTATCATTATAATTATATTGAAGAGTATAATGAGGTTTTAAATATAAGTACTGCACGTCCGGATTGCGGGGGTATTGACTCCTCAGTCAGCGGTGCAAGAATGATTTATATTTCCAGAGATGGTGAAATTACTACAAACATGAACTATTATGACCTTAACGGAACTGTACCAGAAGTGAAGGGTGCAAATTGGTCAACTGAGCTTGAGGGTAATATTTTATTCTGCAACACGCTTGTTGAGGAAAACAGAGTTTATATTGCAACTGTGGATGAGGACTATCCAAGTGCCTGCGGTATATACTGTCTTGATGCAAAGACCGGTGATGCTGTATGGAGCTATAAAACAATGAATTCAATTAAGAATAATGTGATTGTTGAAAATGGTTTACTGCTTGCACAGGATTGTTCGGGAAATGTTTACTGTATTGATGCACAAAGCGGTAAAAGAAAATGGATTGCTCATGTTGATTTGGGAAGTTCGCTGAATACAAGCAGCGGTATTTGCGTTTCAGATGGCGTTGTTTATGTAGGCTGTGCTGCCGGAGTAACCGCGTTTAAAGTTGATACAGGTCAAAGACTCTGGGAGAATATAAGAAATTACGGAGAGGCATCGCCTGCTGAATTTGTGGTTACAGGTGACAAGCTGATTGTAAGTTCACATTGGGATGCACTTGTTGCACTTGATAAAAATACGGGTAAAGAGCTTTGGAAAAATAAAGACGAGGATATTCGTTTTCGCAGCTCCACTCCGGGTATAATCAATGAGGATACTCTGATTGTTGCTGACTCGGATGCAGTTATGCTTGTTGATACAAATACAGGTGAAATCACAGTTAAAAAGGATTTTGAAGGCTACAATTTTTCTTCCAGTGCACAGCCGTTTGTATCAGGAGATATTGTGTATATTCCTACAGCTAATAAAGGGCTCGTGATGTTTAATCTTAAAAACAATGAGATTGTTCATGAAACTGAAGTAGGCAAGGCTATGATGTATACTGCACCATATACCAGCGGTGATTCAAAGACCATTGAGCCCACACTTATACCTCTTTCTGATGGCTCATTTGCTTTCGGAGCCTCTGATGGTAAGCTATATATTATGTCTGCAGACGGTGAGATTAAAAAAACGTATGATATCGGTGCACCGATATTCGGTTCAGCTGCCGAGTATAACGGAAATTTAATTGTGTCCGATTTCTCAGGCAGAGTTACTTGTTTAAGTAATAAATAATAAATGTGATAATATAGAAATAACCCTTGCAGCTAAGCTGAGGCGCGATAACGAAGTGTTGCTTAAAATCATTATCTTTTCAGCTATAA
>UQVI01000190.1 GCA_900544515.1 uncultured Oscillospiraceae bacterium
GATCTACACTCGACTAGTCGTCGGCAGCGTCAGATGTGTATAAGAGACAGGGACGGAACAGTTGATTTAAGAATCAAGAGGACGCAAAGTGCAATAAAGTCTGCATTTTTTGAATTGATTGAGGAAAAGGAATTTGAGCATATTTCCGTTAAGGATATAACGGACAGGGCTATGATCAGCAGAAATACCTTTTATCTTCATTATTCAGATAAGTACGATTTATTTAATAAAATATGTGATGATCTTATGAGAACACTGTTTTTTCGTTCAGGCAAGCAGCTCAGACGTGTTCAGCAAAAGGAGTTTACTGTTGAAAGTACGGCAAGTATCATTAAATGTGCCATGAATGCAGTTGATGAGGATAGAGAAGCATACAGAATATTATTTTCCGTTTCCGGTGCGTCTGAGATATTGACAGACAAAATAAATGTTATGGCAAGGCGCTTTATGGATTTTATAAAAGATGATATTGACGGAATCAGTGAATGGACTATGGCATATATTGTTTCCGGCATAACAGGTGTTATCAGATATCACGTAATGCACGGTGCACAGAACATTGATCTTGAATGTGAAAACTTTGCAAGAATTCATCTGAAAAGTATTATAGAAATTGTCTCTGAATCAAGGAGCTGTAAAAATAAATGAAAAAAAGCAAAAAGAGGAGCTCAAAAAACTTAAAGATTAATACGAGAATTGCATTGACATCGGCTATGGCAATTGTGATTCCTATTATAGCAATTGTGACATTTTCCACTGTGCTTGTTAATATCATTCCGTCGTATTTCAATTTTTCTTCGGTTACCACAAATACTTACAGTGCACTGAATCAGCTTCAGTGGACACAGACACTTTCAAGTATTGCATATGAACTTATAGGTGATGATGACGATGCTCAGAAATTAGCCAGCATATCTGATTTTGTTTCACCGCTTGAGAATTCAGATGCATTGATTTATATTGAACGTGACGGAGAGATTTTTTACAAGACGGACAGTACGGAGGATATACCGGCAAAAGCACAGGCACTTTCCAACAATAATCTTGACAGGAACTTTAATTATTTCGGCAGTGACGGCCTGCTGATTGTAAATCACGCACAAAAGAATGAAAACGCACCGAAATATAAAATTATCATCCTTAATTATAATTACATAGTTAACGATGCTTCGCAGAGGCTGAATGCACAGGAACTTATAAGGCTGCTGCTGAGCAGGACAGGTATAATTGTTCTTATCATTGTTCTTCTGTTTGTAATCGCAATTTCAGTAGTTTCCTTTATTACCACAAGAACGATTGTGAAGCCAATCAAGAAAATCGCACAGGGTGCTGATGAAATTTCCAGAGGAAACCTGGATTATGAGATTGATTACAAATCAACAAATGAGCTGGGGCAGACGGTTGACAGCTTTAATGAGATGAGAATCAAGCTTAAGGAATCCATAGAAAAGAAGAATAAGGCAGAGGAGGAAAGAAAAATTCTTGTGGCAGGTATTGCCCATGATTTACGTACTCCGCTTACATCTGTTAAGGGCTATGCTGAGGGTCTGGCAGACGGTATAGCCAATACGCCTGAAAAGCAGAGGAATTATATTAAAATCATTTGTGATTCCATAAATGATACTGAAAAAATACTGGATGATTTACTCACCATTTCAAGGCTTGAGCTGAGCGGATATGAGCTTAATAAAACCGATGTGAGTGTAAATGAGTTTTTTGGTGATGGTGCTGAGGAGATAAAAACAGTTCTGGACAGCGTTGGTTTTGATTTTGAATATGAAAACAGGTGTTCAGAGGATACAATGATTTATATTGATGTTGACCGCTTTTCACGTGTAATAAGCAATATCATTTCAAATAGTATTAAATATGCACGGGATGATATTAAGGGCAGCGTGAGAATGATTCTTGATGAATATGAACGCTCGGTTATGATAGAAATATCGGATAACGGTATCGGCGTCGATCGGAACAGTCTTCCGAAAATATTTGATACAATGTATCGTGCCGACCCTGCGAGGACTCGCGTTTCTCAGGGTTCAGGTCTGGGACTTTCCGTATGTAAACAGATTGTGGAGCTTCATTCCGGCTCAATATGGGCAAGGAGCAAGGAGGGTGAAGGTCTGTCTATATTTATTTCATTACCGAAAAGGGAGATGTATTAATTGAACAGAGTTTTAATTATTGAAGATGATAATAATATTTTACAGCTTGAGCGTGATTATCTGGAGGCGGCAGGCTTTAAAACAGAGTATGCACTTGACGGCAAAACAGGTGTGGACAGAGCCGTAAATGAGAAATTTGACCTGATTCTTCTTGATATAATGCTGCCGGAGCTTGACGGCTTTCAGGCCTGCAGCAAGATAAGATCAGTGACAGACATTCCTATCATTTTAGTCAGTGCGAAAAAAGAGGAGCTGGATAAAATCAATGGTCTTGGATTTGGTGCAGATGATTATATTGTTAAACCGTTTTCACCCAGTGAGCTTGTGGCAAGAGTAAAGGCACATCTCAGCAGATATATCAGACTGACCAGACCTGCTGAAAGAAATACCCAGACACTGCAAATCGGTGATTTGCAGCTTTATAAGGAATCAGGAGATGCTAAGTTGAAAGGGAGAGAGATTACTCTCACCAAAAAGGAATTTGATGTTTTATATCTTATGGCATCACAGCCTGATACGGTTTTCAGTAAGAATGAACTTTTTGATAGAGTATGGGGATATGATTCTCTTGGCGATACATCTACTCTCACCGTACATATTAATCGCCTGCGTGATAAATTCAAGGAAATTGACCCTGAAAACGACTATATAAAAACAATCTGGGGCAGAGGATACAGGTTTAAGTAAGAATAAATGGCAGTGAATCGTTTCTTCCTGCCATAGGATTTAAATAGGAAAATTGCGAGTTGTGTTATCAATATATGAATTGAATAATCGTAGAGTACGGTTCTATACCCGCAACAATATTTACAATTTTCTATATAAAAGGAAAAATAATGTATATGCAGTAGTGCGTATTTTTACACACATAATAAACAAACCACGAACAATTAGCTGAGGTACGGTAACGAAGTATTGGTTTTTCGCAGAAATTGCCTGAAATAC
>UQVI01000191.1 GCA_900544515.1 uncultured Oscillospiraceae bacterium
GATCTACACTCGACTAGTCGTCGGCAGCGTCAGATGTGTATAAGAGACAGCTGCTTTGCTTTGTACCGATGATGTTACTTCTGATATTCAGTACAGGAGTAGGACTTATTCTTTCGGTGCTTTGTGTTTATTTCAGAGATATTGAGTATATCTGGAGTGTTTTAACACAGCTTCTGTTTTATATGGTGCCGATACTTTATCACCTTGAAACAATTAACACAAAGTGGATGGTATTTGTAATTAAAATTAATCCGCTGTATTCCATGATTGAGCTGTTCAGACACTGCATACTTTATGGCCAGATGATGAGCTGGAAATTATTGCTGTATGCAACTGTTGTATCTCTTATAACGCTGGGTATTGGTATTCTGTTCTTTAATTGGAAGAGTGATGATATCATTTACCATTTATAATTTGATAATAAAAAAACAGAGTGATTCGTTATCGTGCCTCAGCTTTTGAATCACTCTGTTTTTTTATGTTCAGCCTGTATTTTATTTGTTATTTGCTTTTGACTTTTTTATTTCTGAGGACTATCATAAATATCATACCGATTAAACCGCCGGCAGCATTCATCATCATATCCGTCATCGTATCAACAAGACCGAGATAACCGTACTCATTATTATATTTTGATAAGTCAAACATTGCTGTTTCCTCGCCTGCCTTTGAAAGCTGGAGATTTGTGCCGTGAAGCGTGTCCATAAGAAATTCATAAAATTCCCAGCCGACCGCAATTGAAAGTGCAAACATGATTGAAAAAATAGCAGCAAGCGTAGCAGCACATTGTCCCTTTTTACGCTGAATGATACAAGCAAAATCATATCCGAATACTGCACATACAAAGCCTGACAGCACGTGCATCATATTGTCAAACCAGGATATTTTATCAAAAAATCCGAAATATGAACCGATAACAATACCAACAAAGATGATTATATTAAGCATAGTCTGACTGAGCGGTGGCACCTCTTCAATAAAGCTTCCGTTGCCGAAAACCTGAAACATATCCCATAGATGCGTGAAAATAAAGCAGAATACACTCTCAAAGCCCATTACCATATCACCGGTTATAAATGAATATGCTGCACAAATAATCATTGCAATACGTACGATAATCCAGAAAGCAAATTGTGCCTTAGGTATTTTTTTTATCGGATCACGTTTTATTTTATATGCCATAATACTGCCTCCTAAACGGAAAAGTCTTTAACTATTCTACCATAGATATATAAAAAGTCAAATTATTAAATAAAGATAAACTATTATTATTTTTATAGATTTAGCAATGATAATTTGCTATAATCTAAAAAGCAAAAAATGAACACTTTTAATTAAATTGTTCAGAATAATCATAATATATGTTTAACTATGCGGAGGATAAATATGGCAGAGTTCACTAGCAAATATGATGTAAAAAAGACGATGTATGAAAAATTTATGGATTCCGTCGCTTCCAGAGGCGACAAACCCTGTTTCTATTATTACAACAACACAATCAGCTGGAATAAAGCAAATGAAATGGTTGATTTATGTGCAGCTGCACTCAAAGCAAACGGCGTAAGAAAAGGTGACAGAGTTGTCGTTTGTGCACCGAATATGCCGCAGTGTATCACGGCCATTTATGCTATAAATAAAATCGGTGCAATTGCAGCAATGCTTCATCCGCTTTCCGTTGCTTCTGAAGCTCAGTATGCAAAAAATCTTGTAGGTGCCAAATTTGCATTCTGCTTTGATGTAAGCGAAAAGGCATTTGCGGGTATGAATGATCTTATACTGGTTAAGTGCAGAACAGCACAGTATTTCCCTAAATCACCTTACGGTATGATTGCTAATATGCTTTACAAAAAGAAGATTAAGGGCAAGACCGCAAAGGCTACAGGTGTTAAAAAGTGCATTGACTGGCAGGATTTCCTCAAAGAGGGTGCTGAGTATCTGAAAGATAATACTGTTGAAATTGAGACGGATTATGATGCAACTGCCGTAACAATGATGACAGGCGGCACAACAGGCAATCCGAAGGCGGTTATGCTTTCAAACTACAACATCAACAATCTTTCATATGAGGTATGGGATGTTGTTGAAAATGTTATTGAGAAGAAGATTGACCCAGATAACGATGCAATGTTGACAGCACTTCCTGTGTTTCATGGATTCGGTTTTGGCATGTGCATGCATTATTCAATCATTGTTGGACAGCCGCAGGCTCTGTTCCCGCAGTTTGATGCTAAAATGTGCAGTGATGCCATAAAAAAATATCACATTAACTACGTATTCGGTGTACCTGATTTCTTTGAGAAAGTATATAAAGCAGGATATCTCAAGGGTGTTGATATGAGCACGATGAAGCTTATCGGTTCAGGCGGAGACGTTGTTCCGTATTCACTTACGGAGAAGATGGACAGAATGCTTAAGGAAAATGGTTCTAAGTTCCATTTTGCAACAGGATATGGGCTTACGGAATGTGTTACTGTTTGTACCTTTACCGATATGAGACGAGAGGCACCGCAGGGCTGTATTGGTTTGCCAACATATAATATTGAGGTTATGACTGTTAAACCCGGTACTACTGAAGAGGTTAAGGGTGAGGATGGTGAGCTGTGTGTTTATGGTCCGACTCTTATGCAGGGTTATTGGAATGACCCTGAGGAGACGGCAAAAATGCTTGTTAAGCATGACGACGGAAGAGTGTGGCTCCATACCGGTGATATGTGCTATATAACTCCTGATACCGGTGATATATATTATCGCCAGAGACTGAAGAGAGTATACAAAATCAGCGGATATCTTGTTTATCCTTCCTTTATTGAAGAGGCATACAGAGCAATGGCAGAGATTTATGACTGCTGTGCAATCGGTGCAGGTGAAGAGGGTAAAACCCAGCTTAAGCTTTATGTTGTAAAAAATAAAAAGTTTGCAAATGATAATGAAGAGGAACTCACTAAAAAGATTCTTGAGTTCGGTATGCAGAATCTTTCAAAATGGTCTGTTCCGAAAGAGGTTGTCTATATTGACGAACTTCCGAGAACAAAAATCGGTAAGGTTGATTTCAAAGCTGTCTCTTATACACATCTGACGCTGCCGACGACTAGTCGAGTG
>UQVI01000192.1 GCA_900544515.1 uncultured Oscillospiraceae bacterium
GATCTACACTCGACTAGTCGTCGGCAGCGTCAGATGTGTATAAGAGACAGGCTGAGGAGGTCGAGTATAAGCTTGAGCAGCAGGGCGTAACTCCTCATCATATTGAGGGCAGGAACACCCCTTGGATCTGCCTTGACTATAGCTCAGTGGTTGTTCACATCTTCTATAAGGATCAGCGTGATTTTTATCAGCTTGAGAGATTATGGGAAGATGGAGAAAAAGTGGATATTGCAAATTTTTTGGAGGATTAACATATGGATTACAACTTTAAACAGATTGAAACAAAGTGGCAGAATGTCTGGTATACACAGAATACCTTTGCTGCAAAGCAGGATTATTCTCTGCCTAAATTCTATTGCCTTGTTGAGTTCCCTTATCCGTCAGGTCAGGGACTTCACGTAGGTCACCCTCGTTCTTACACTGCACTTGATATCGTTGCACGTAAGAAGAGACTTCAGGGCTATAACGTGCTTTATCCTATGGGATGGGATGCTTTCGGTCTGCCGACTGAGAACTTTGCTATTAAAAATCATATTCATCCTGAAGAGGTAACTAAGAATAATGTTGCACATTTCAAATCACAGCTTCAGGCTCTTGGCTTTTCATTCGACTGGACGAGAGAGATAAATACTACTGATCCGTCTTACTACAAATGGACCCAATGGATATTCCTTCAGTTGTTCAAAAAAGGCCTGGCTTACAAAAAGGAAATGGCTGTTAACTGGTGTACATCCTGTAAATGCGTGCTTGCAAACGAAGAGGTTGTAAACGGTGTTTGTGAGCGCTGTGGCAGTGAGGTTATCAGAAAGAATCAGAGCCAGTGGATGCTTAAAATTACCGAGTATGCACAGAGACTTGTTGACGATTTGGATGACCTTGAATTTATTGACCGAGTTAAGGTTCAGCAGAAAAACTGGATTGGCCGCTCAACCGGTGCTGAGGTCGATTTCGGCACAACTCTCGGTGATACTCTGACAGTTTATACAACAAGACCTGATACACTTTTCGGTGCTACATATATGGTTATTTCACCTGAGCACCCATTGATTGAAAAGTGGGCAGATAAGCTTGCTAATCTCGATGAGATACGCAAATATCAGGATGAAGCAGCTCATAAATCAGACTTTGAACGTACAGAGCTGAACAAGGATAAGACAGGTGTAAAGCTTGACGGCGTTATGGGTATCAATCCGGTTAATGACACTGAGATTCCTATCTTCATTTCAGACTATGTTCTCACATCCTATGGTACAGGTGCGATTATGGCTGTGCCTGCACACGATACACGTGACTGGGAGTTTGCAAAGAAATTTGATTTGCCTATTATCGAGGTTGTTGCAGGCTCAGAGGTGGGTGTTGAAAATGAAGCATTTACCGATTGTGCAACAGGTAAAATGGTTAACTCCTCTTTCCTCACAGGTATGTCTGTTGAAGATGCAAAGGTTGCTATCACAGAGTGGCTTACTAAGGAAGGCAAGGGACATCAGAAGGTTAATTTCAAGCTTCGTGACTGGGTATTCTCACGTCAGAGATACTGGGGCGAGCCTATTCCGATTATCAAGTGTGATGATTGCGGTTATGTTCCTGTTCCTGAAAGCGAGCTTCCTCTCAGACTGCCTATGGTTGATTCTTATGAACCGACAGATACAGGCGAGTCACCGCTTGCAAAGATGACTGATTGGGTTAATACTACTTGTCCTTGCTGCGGCAAGCCTGCTAAGAGAGAAACCGATACAATGCCGCAGTGGGCGGGCTCTTCATGGTATTTCTTAAGATATATGGATCCACATAATGATGATGCTCTTGTGTCACCTGAGGCTGTTCAGTATTGGGGTCCTGTTGATTGGTATAACGGCGGTATGGAGCATACGACTCTTCACCTGCTTTATTCACGCTTCTGGCATAAATTCCTTTATGATATCGGTGTTGTTCCGACTAAAGAGCCTTATGCAAAGCGTACTTCACATGGTATGATTCTCGGTGAGAACGGTGAAAAAATGTCAAAGTCAAGGGGCAATGTGGTTAACCCTGATGAAATTGTTGACCAGTACGGTGCTGATACAATGCGTCTTTATGAAATGTTTATCGGTGACTTTGAAAAGGCTGCTCCTTGGAACAGTGCTTCAATCAAGGGCTGTAAGCGTTTCCTTGAGCGTTTCTGGAATTTACAGGAATCTGTAAAGGACGGCGACGAGTATTCTGCTGACCTTGAAGCATCTATGCATAAGACCATTAAAAAGGTAACAGAGGATATTGATAACCTTAAGTGTAACACTGCTATTGCAGCAATGATGAGCCTTGTTAATGAGATGTCCTCAAAGGGCGTGAATAAGGCTGAGCTTAAAACTCTTACAATTCTTCTCAATCCGTTTGCTCCTCATATCACTGAAGAATTGTGGCAGGTTATGGAATTTGGCGGAATGGTTAATGAAGCACAGTGGCCTGAATTTGACGAGGAAAAGACTAAGGAAAATTCAGTTGAAATCGTACTTCAGATTATGGGTAAGGTTCGTTCACGTATCTCAGTTCCTGTGGATATTTCTAAGGAAGATGCACTTGTACTTGCAAAGGCTGATGAAAAGATTGCCGCTGCAATTGAGGGCAAAACAATTAAAAAGGAAATCTATGTTCCTGGCAAGCTTGTTAATATCGTAGCAGTTTGATAGGGTAAAAAGGCGTAAAATAACTTATCATTGCTTTGCTAAACTATAAAATCAAAAGCAGTCTCAGCTGAGACTGCTTTTGATTTTTATGTCTTACTTATTGTATGAAATTCGTTGTTTCACCGTTTACTGTCTTTGATGTTCGGATGCCATTCTCATCATAAGTATAGTTGTATTCATTTTCACCGTCAGCTATGCTTTCAAGATTTCTGCCTGTGTTCCAAGTGAACTCTTTATCACCATAGGTCAAAACATTACCGACTTCGTCATGGTATCCCCATTCTTTACAGTATCCGATGATACCTTTTTGTCCTCTTCACTGCCTGCAGTCTGATATCTGTACTCAATTGTATCTGAGCCTGTTGTATAGCTTATAGATTTATCTTTAACAACAGATGAATATGCTGTACCGAAATGCGTTTCGGTTACGTCTG
>UQVI01000193.1 GCA_900544515.1 uncultured Oscillospiraceae bacterium
GAGATTCGCCTTAGTCTCGTGGGCTCGGAGATGTGTATAAGAGACAGGTGTTTATAACAATATAAAATTTGAAAATTTACAAAATTGTAAAATTATTGTAGATGTTATTAATCATGTGATTGATATTTTGTAAGGGACGATTTCATATCATCCCACGATATAAAAAATATGCGGGCGGATATTGAATCCGCCCCTACAGAATAGCGTTATTTATATATATTTCCGTGCGTGGTTTAGGGTGATTTGTTGTTCTCTAAATCTCTACTGTAAATTCGTAGCCCTGATTTCTGACCTCATCAATCACGTCGCCGAGTATTTCTGCATTCGTTGCACTGACTGCGTGAAGGAGCATAATTTCACCATTATGCGTGTTGTCAATAATTGTTTTATATGCTTCGTCCTTATTTCCGGGATTCTGTGTATCCCAGTCAGCATAGGCAAAGGACCAGAATATGCTCTGGTATCCAAGACTGTCTGCAAGTGCCAGCGTTTTTTCACTGAATTCGCCCTTAGGAAAACGGAACAGAGTCATTCTGTATTTGAAATTTTCTTTCATATAATTGTCAAGAAAAACAATTTCCTCAGTAGCTTCCTCATCTGAAACCTCGTCAAGTGTATAGTGGCGGTAGGTATGATTTCCTATGATGTGACCCTCGTCAATCATACGTTCAATCAGCTTTGGATTGTCTTTGACAAAATCATAGGTTACAAAGAAAATTGCCTTAACCTGCTTTTCTTTAAGTGTGTCCAGAATAGCCGGAGTATAACCGTTTTCATAGCCCTCGTCAAATGTCAGACAGATGAATTTTTCATCACTCATAATGAAGTGCGCACCGGAGCTTTCATACAATTTCTGAAGCGATACAGGGTCGTCAGGACGTGCGTGATTTTCCGCTCTTCCGGGTCCCCATACAATTTTTTCATTACTGTAATTTTTTGTGTTTACACCTGTAATGTCAACGGTTGTCTGTGCAACGTTTGTGGTGCTCTGCGTACTGTCGGTTGTGTTGTCTGTGGTGCTTTCGTCATTGCCTGCTTTTGCACTGCATCCTGTAAGCACGGCAACACATAACAGCGGTATAACTATTTTTTTGATGTTCATAATAAAATTCCCCCTTGATTTATTGTTATCAAAGGGGAATTCAATATTTGTGGTAATTAATTGTCTATTTTCCAACCTGCAGAAATGATACCGTTATCCTTTCCGATATGAATTAAAAGGCTTTCAACAATTTCATCATTTTTCTTAACCGTTGTCACATATGCTCTTATCTTTACATTGCCGTCGTCTGCGGAATTGCTTTCAAGATTATGGAGCAGTATATTGTTTTCGTTTCGTATGGTTTTTATCAGATGAGAGCGGATGTCCGTTTCACTCTCCTCAGTACATTTAATGGATATTTTATAAAGGCACTCAACCCGACGTTCTTTTTCTTTGTCATAATTCTTTTTGTTATCAATAAATGTTGAAATAGGGTGAAGAATTAAATGTAAAAATACAATTGTACCTGCAACAATGATTGAATACAAAATATTGGGAAGCGTGCAGAGAATACCTATTGCAGCGGTAGTCCATATAGTAGCAGCTGTTGAAAGTCCTCTTATGTTCGTTCCGTCACGGAGAATGAGTCCTGCACCTAAAAAGCCGATACCGCATACAACCTGAGCCGCAATACGTGTAACGTCCACATTGCTGTCAGCAGCGATATATGAAAATGCTGAATACGCATATGCACCGACACACACAATAACATTAGTGAGTATTCCTGCCTGGTGCTTTGTCCATTGCCTTTCAAGTCCTACAAAAAAGCCGAGAACAACAGCAATCAGAAGTCTTATTGAAAATCCTGTTATTGTTGTAATATCCAGAATGTCAGACATTATTGATTTTCAGCTCCCTCAACAGATTTCATTTTTAAATAAGCATTTATAAATCCGTCGATTTCACCATCCATAACAGCGTTGATATTACCCATTTCAAAGCCTGTTCTATGATCCTTTGCCATCGTGTATGGCATAAATACGTATGAACGTATCTGGCTGCCCCATGCAATCTCCTTCTGGTCGCCTTTGATGTCGTCAATTTTTTCAAGGTTTTCTCTTTCTTTGATTTCAACCAGCTTTGATTTGAGCATTCGCATAGCAACCTCTCGGTTCTGATGCTGGCTTCTTTCAATCTGACAGGAAACGACAATACCTGTCGGTATATGCGTAAGACGTACGGCGGAGGAGGTTTTATTTACCTTCTGGCCGCCTGCACCGGATGCACGGTAAACGTCCATTTTAATGTCCTCGTCACGGATTTCAACATCAACATCATCATCAATTTCAGGCATAACCTCAAGGGATGCAAAGGATGTGTGACGTCTGCCTGACGAATCAAAGGGAGAAACACGTACCAATCTGTGAATACCCATTTCACCTTTCAGATATCCATATGCATTTTCACCCTCGACGAGAATGGTTGCACTCTTTACACCGGCAACATCACCGTCAAGGTAATCAAGGGTTGAAACCTTGTAGCCGTGTCTTTCACCCCAGCGGTTATACATTCTGAACAGCATTTCAGCCCAGTCCTGAGCCTCTGTTCCGCCTGCACCTGCGTGGAAGGTCAGGAGTGCGTTATTGTTATCATACTCACCGCTTAAAAGGGTAGAAAGCGTGAGTGCCTCAAGACGTTTTTCAATATCCTCAACAGATTTTACACAGTCATCAAGAAGGTCAATATCCTCTTCCTCATCAGCCAGTTCAATCATAACAAGTGCATCTTCATAATCATTTTTAACGCTTTCGTATGATGCAACCTTTGCCTTGAGTGAGCCGATTTTCTGCATCGTTTTCTGACTTACTTCCATATTATCCCAAAAGTCAGGAGCACTGCTCTGCTCCTCAAGCTGAGAAATTTCCTCCTTGAGATGGTCAATTGCGAGTGCTTCTTTTAAATTTTCAACTGTTTTTTCAGATTCCAGCAATCTGAGTCTAAGTTCCTCGTACTCAATCATATTGTTTCTCCAAAGAAATAGTTTAGTAATAATTATATTCATAATATTATATCTGTCTCTTATACACATCTCCGAGCCC
>UQVI01000194.1 GCA_900544515.1 uncultured Oscillospiraceae bacterium
CTAGTCGTCGGCAGCGTCAGATGTGTATAAGAGACAGATTATGATGATTTGCTTGAATCCTTTATGAATAATTCAGCAAAAGCTTATGATGAAGATAAAACAGCCCATCAGGAAAAGGCTGATCATCTTCCGTCTTCATATAATGTTTCTGCATCAGATAAGAAGATAAAAAAAGCTGAACGCGGCAGAAAAATAGAAAATGAGCTTGCTGTAAAGAAAGAAAAGAAACGCAGAAAAAGAAAACCGCAGAAGGCTAAAACTCCGGGCCAGAAATTCCTTTCCGGTGCCGGCAAGGTCCTTTTGGGAATGGTTATGATTGTCGGCGTTGTCGGTATCGTATGTTTTTCTGTGATGGCAATATATGGCTATAGCGTTGTTTACGGAGATCCTGTGTTTGACCTGACTGAGGAAGCAGCGGCACAAAATCAGACATCCTTTATATATGGTACTGATGATGATAAGGTCGTTGAAATTACACGACTTCACGGTGAGGAAAATCGTATCTGGGTCGATCTTGATGATATGAGTGAATATCTTCCGGAAGCACTTATTGCCGGTGAGGATAAACGTTTTAGAAAACATCACGGTGTTGACTGGAAAAGAACAATCGGTGTATTCCTCAGGCGGAATGGTGAGGGCGGTTCAACAATAACCCAGCAGGTTATTAAAAACCTTACTGATGATAATAAGGTAACCTTTGTAAGAAAATTCAATGAGATTTTAAGAGCATTGAACCTCGAACGTCACTATTCAAAGGAACAGATTATCGAAGCTTATCTTAATACAATTTATCTTTCACACGGCTGTTACGGCGTAAAAACAGCAGCTGAGGTGTATTTCGGTAAAGAAGTTTCAGACCTTAACGCTGCTGAATGTGCTTCACTGATTGCGATAACAAAATATCCTTCACAGAACGATCCTCTTGCTAATCCTGAAAAAAACAGGGAAAGACAGCTTTGGATTCTCGGCGAGATGAAGAGTGATGATAATCAGTTCCTTACTGAAGAGGAATACAATGAAGCCAAGAATTATGAAATGGTATTCACCAACAGCAAGAATTATAAAGGCTCACAGCTTAAAGAGCAGTCAACAAAGAAGGATAATGATGAAATTACGGACTACTATGTTGACTTTGTAATTTCTACTGTACAGGAAGATTTACAGAAAATGGGCTATACAAAGAAAAAGGCTCATGATCTTGTATATGGCGGCGGACTTAAAATTTATACCGCTATTGATTTTGATATTCAGGATGCACTTGAAGATGTTTATGAAAATTACAGACGTATGCCTGATGAAACGGTTCAGGGTGCAATGGTCGTTATGGACTATAACGGCAGAGTAATGGGTATTATCGGCGGTACAGGTAAGAACAGGGGTTCAATGCTCCTTAACAGAGCTTCCATGTCAACCCGTCCTCCGGGATCTACAATCAAGCCGCTGGCTGTTTATGGTCCTGCACTTGAAAAAAGTCTGAACGATGAAAGTGTTGACATCTATTGGTCAACAATGATGAATGATTCACCGCTTAAGGTAGTTGACGGTGAGCCATGGCCGCATAATGAAGGCGGTGGTTATTCCTCAAATAATGTTACACTTCAATATGGTCTTGCTCAGTCACTCAATACGATTTCAGCAAGAACGCTTGATAAAATCGATGTTGATTATTCCTATAATTTCTTAAGTGAAAACTTCAGATTATCAACTCTCGACAGTGTGCGTGATGTGGATTATGGTCCTATGGCAATCGGTTCTCTTACAAATGGTGCAACCGTACTTGATATGACTGCTGCATATGCCTCATACGGTAACGGCGGATATTACTATGAGCCTTATTGCTACTATAAAATCACTGACAGCAAGGACAACGTAATTATCGAAAAAACACCTGAAAAGACAAGACAGAAAACCGTTTCGGAAAGCACAGCCTGGATAATGAATAAGCTCTTACAGGAAGCTATGAGAAGCGGTACAGGTCAGTATTATAAGCTTTCAGGCATTGAGTGCTTCGGAAAAACAGGTACAACAAATGATAATAAGGACAGATGGTTTGCTGCCGGTACTCCGGATTATGTTGCTGTTACCTGGTATGGTTATGATACTCCGAAAGAAGTTCATTATAATCTTTCATATAATCCTTCCGGTACAATCTGGAATCTTGTAATGAAAGAAATTTATGAGACCAAAGAGAATAAGGGTATTGAATATAAAACAGAATTCCCTGAATTTGATGGAATTGTCCAGAGGTCTTACTGCAAACACTGCGGAAAGCTTCTTTCCGGCTCAGGCAATTACGGTTGGTATGATGTAAATAACCTTCCCGGCTACTGCGGAGGAGGTCACGTTGAAGAAACTTCTGAAGATGAGAAGGATAAAGACAAGGACAAAGACAAAACGACCGACAAAAATAATGACAAAGGTAATAATAAGGAAAGCACCAGTTCAAATAACAGCGATAAAACAACTGCTGCTCCTGAAACAACCGCTGTTAAAAATGAAGAGTAGCTTCTCGGTTATCTTCATTTGAAATACTGTTGATTTGGTATAAGGGAAATCACAATTGTTGATTTCCCTTATTAATTAGGATTTGACTATGAAAATAATGGCTATTGATTACGGTGATGCAAGAACAGGTATTGCGTTTTGTGATGTTATGGAGATGCTTGCCTCCTCCTATTGTGTTATAGAGGAGACCTATGCACCTAAGCTTGCAGATAAAATAATGAATATTGTTAACACCGAAAAACCGGAAAGAATTGTAATTGGATTACCTCGTAATATGGACGGCAGCTATGGTTTCAGAGCTGATAAGTGCCGTGAGCTTGGTGATATTCTTTCAAAAAAAACAGATATTGATATCGACTATGAAGATGAACGTCTTACAACTGTTATTGCGCACGACATACTTTCATCGAATAATGTACGCGGCAAAAAGCGCAAGGGGATTGTTGATGCAGTATCTGCAGTTGTAATTTTGCAGGATTATATAGATAAAAGAAAAAAATAAGCATTTTTTATTTTTAATTGCCGTATTATAAAACGGTGATTGAGTGGAGTTTTATATTAAAA
>UQVI01000195.1 GCA_900544515.1 uncultured Oscillospiraceae bacterium
TTTGGATTAACAAAGTAAGGAAAAGAGAGGTTAAATCAGGGTATAAGATACTTTCCCTTGAAATCCCGACGATGAAGCCGTTAGACTGATTAAGTCTGGATAAAGGTATATATCCCAAGTTAGCGGAACTTATCGAAGGTTTTTAAGCCAATGCTTAAACCAATTTAAGCCGAAGTTAAGCCAAAAACACTTGTAGAATTATGCAAGTTGAGATAAGTTAAGATAACTTACGATAAGTTAATACTAATTAAGCCCGTTGAGAAAATCAGCGGGCTTTTTTCGTTTTATATGCACCTATTACATCTTTAAGTGATGCGATAGGTGCTTTTTTTATGTCCAAACGGAGGTGATAAAAAACAAAAATCAGCTATACGACCGACAACGGCGTAATCAATAAGAGCACCTGTGCCAATCGGTATAGCTGAAACTTTTTTATAATCAGTTGTCTGCAGAATTATTTTATTATTATCCGTCAAAATCTGGTTCTTCACGGTATAATAACCTCGGACTAAAAATCCGCCTCATGCGGATTTTGCCGTGCGTCCGAGAACATTTTACCACTAATTTGTTTTGCTGACACAAAACTGCGGCGTTACCGCCGCAATGCCTTACGGCATTAAAAATCACGGTATAACATCACACAGCAGACAAACATATTGTCTTTTTCGTAAAAATCCGCGCTGCCGTTATATTTCTCCGCTATTTGCTTTATTGTTTTTATACCGTATCCGTGACCTTGTAATCGTGATTTTGAGGTTTTTAACGAATGATTTTCCGAAAGCACGGATTTTTCAATAGTGTTGCTTACATAAATCATAATCTTATACTCATCACCGGAAAAATTGCAGATTATACTTTTATGAGCATCGGGCGAGGCAGAGCAGTTTTCGATAGCGTTGTCCAGGATATTTCCAAGTAAATTGCACATATCTATATCCGCTACGCCGTCAAGCTGTTTTGAACCTGTGAAGACAAAATTAATGTCATGGTTTCGAGCGATTGATATTTTAGTGTTAAGTATAGCGTTGATAAAGACGTTTCCCACATCGATGCACACATCAATATTGCTTATCTCGTTTTTGCATTGCTTTAAAAACACACCGATTTCATCGTACTTCTTTTCGTCGGACAGCATCGTCAGTACTTCAAAGTTCTGCTTCATATCGTGTCTGAGTCGAGCTGTTTCCTCGTACTGGTTCTTTATCGTTTCGGCGTATTTAATTCTATATTCCTGCTGCTGCTTTTCAAGCTTCAGTAGGGTGGCCTGACGGTTGCTCTTGCTCATGGCTACGGTCATATAAAAGCATATCAGATTTATGATTACCAATCCCAGTTCAGCTATCAATAAAATCCGCGTTTGATTTTCGTTATAATCGGAATATAGCTGTGACATATGAATGAATGTTATTGAAACAAACGAAACCACAAACACCGACAAAATAAGCAGCCATTCGCTCGATCTAAGCGCAACATCTTTATCAGCCGTTATTTTCAGAATGATGCCGAAAATATATATAAGCAAAATTTGAACCGAGAGTACGGCAATAACTCTTTCCAAAGTATGAGTGCCCAATATCTCCGCAACCGCGTTACCTGAGGCGGCTGAAATTGTGCTTGTAACAAGAGCGTTTGTGCAGACTATTACGATATTGGCAAGTATAGCGGCAAATGCCTTTTTTATTACCGACCCCGGCAAAAACAGGCTGTAAGCAAAGAACATAACAGTATAAATCAGACCGTATACTCCTTCGTACAAAGTAAAGTTGTTTATAACAGTGACAATCACCGAAAATGATACACAGCCGATAAGGTACAGAATTATTCCTTTTCTGCTTTTTAAGTCAAGCTTTAAAAACCTGCATATAAAATGGCATACGGTCAGGTTTTCAAAAAAAGTAATGAAAAGCTCAAATGCCGCCCATAAAAAATCAGTCATATTTACTCCTGTTAGGTTGTTTCCCTGATAAACTTTTTGTACTTTTCTGCAAGTGAATTTTTATATCGTCGGCTTATTTCCGCCTGGTTGCTGTCAGTTAAGTATACTATATGATTCGGATAATCAATACGCTGAATGTGATTAAGGTTAACAATTATCCTGTTATGCGTCCTTGCAAAATGTTGTTCGGGTAGCATACCGCTGATATTATCTATCGTGCTCCTGATTTTTAGCTTCACGTTCGATTTGCAGATAATGTCTATGTAATTCGATCTGCTACAGATATATATTATATCACCGACAGTCACTTTCCCGATTTCTCCGTATGGCAGGTCAAAGCACAAGGCCTTTGAAGTCTGAAGAAAAAACATCAGCTTTCCGATAACCGACCGTAGCTTTTGGTCAAAAATATCAAGGTCCTTCGGAATAAAGTTGAACGGTCTGTAGTCAAAGCTTTCGTATACAAGATGATTTTCTGTGGTGATAAAGATGATTATTGTTTTTTCGGATAAATTTCTTATCCTGTTTGCAACATCAAGACCGTTCATTTCCGGCATAAGTATATCAAGAAAAACTACATCGTACGGATTTTGATTATGCTGCTCGAGAAAAGACACGGCATTTAAGTATTTATCCAAGGAAATCTCAATTTCAAATTCTTTAAAGCATGCTTTTATTTTCCTGCTCAAGCAATCAAGATATACCTTTTCATCATCACATACTGCTATTTGCATATATTCAGCAACTCCTAATTAAAATTCATAAATTCTGAATTATATTTGATAGAAATATAAAAAACACATAAATTCTGTACAAATCAACAATTGTCATTTGACTCGGTGTAAAATAAAAATAAGGAGTGAAAATCATGGAATTTTCCGAAGGGCTAAGACAATTACGAGAAAAACACGGTTATACACAAAAACAACTTGCTGATTTTTAGTTTGATTACGAAATAAATACGGATAAAATAATGGGCAAAGGATTTCCTTTGTCCTCAGTTTGTAGAAAAAGTATGTTTTTTCAATAAAAGTGCTTGTCCTCTATCCCTATAAGAACGCTTTGTGGGCTTTGCGTCCTGCAAAGCCTTTGGGCG
>UQVI01000196.1 GCA_900544515.1 uncultured Oscillospiraceae bacterium
TCGTGGGCTCGGAGATGTGTATAAGAGACAGCCATGAGACAGCTCATCCGTTATCTCAGCAACCTCATTTTTATCAAACAGCTTATCAAGCTCGTTAAGACATTTTTCATTCGGACGTATTACAGCTACAAAGGATTTATCATTATTATTTATTTTTCTTCCTGCTCTGTCGTAAATATTTGTATAAAGCCTGCCGATATTCAGCGTATAACTGTTATAGCTGTCAGATATCTGATATGCCGAATCCATTGCAATATAAGCACATCTTCCTATAATACCTGTGAATAAAAGAGAAAACACACACAAAAGAGATACTAATCTTTTACTCATAAAAAACGCCCCCTGAGTAGTTTACACAGGGGGTAAATATTTATTCATTTCTTTGGCGTCTGAAAATAGCATCAGATGAAATTGGAATATCACATTTAAAGGAATATGTATTGGTAGCTTTATTGGCAACATCAACCTTTTCATCAGCTGTTTCGTTATACAAATCCTCAACAGTAATCTGATACGGCTTTTTATTCGGCTCAACAACCTCGAGAATATCACCCTGATAAAAACGGTTTCGCTGATCAACCACAAGACGTCCGTTACTATAGCTGTTAAATAATGCACAAACATCCCAGCTGCGTATATATCCTCCTGTATCAAGAACCTGACCGTTTTTCATAGGTCCGAAATTGAATCCGGTAGTATATTCACGGTGACTCATTTTTTCCATTTCATCAAGAATCCACTGAGGAACTTTAAAATCAGCACTCGGATTCTTTAAATATTCATCAATCGCATTGCGATAAGCATAGGTGACAATTGCGGTATAATACTCACTCTTTGCCCTGCCCTCTATTTTAAAGGAATCAATTCCTGCATCAACAAGCTCAGGAATATGCTCAATCATACAAAGGTCACGTGAATTGAAAATATAAGTTCCATTTTCATCCTGATTTACCGGGAAATACTGACCCGGACGAGTCTCCTCAACAAGATGATATTTCCATCTGCAGGGCTGAGCGCAGTCACCCCTGTTGGCATCTCTGCCGACCATATAATCGGAAAGAATACAGCGTCCTGAAAAACTCATACACATTGCACCGTGTACAAAAACCTCAATTTCAAGCTCAGGCGGAGTCTTATCTCTGATTGATTTTATATCCTCAAGCGAAAGCTCACGTGCAGTAACAATACGCTTTGCTCCAAGCTCATAAAAAGAATTGGCTGTCTGATAATTCACTATACCGACCTGCGTTGACATATGAATCTCCACATCAGGCGCATATTTTTTTGCCAGCATCATAACACCGACATCCGCAATAATAAATGCGTCAATACCAATATCGGCAGCATACTTTAAGAAATCAGGCAAATATTCAATTTCATTATTTCTCGGCAAGGTATTACAGGTTAAATATACCTTTTTGCCAAGTGAATGTACAAGGCTTACAGCCTCCTTAAGCTGGTCAGCATTAAAATTGGAAGGATTGGTACGCATACCAAACTGCTCACCGCCAAGATAAACAGCATCTGCTCCGAATTTCAATGCAAGCTTAAGTCTTTCAAAATCACCGGCAGGTGAAAGAAGTTCAATTTTTCTCATAATCATTACAGTAAATAAGGTGCATAGGTTGCTACCTTCTCATTAAATTCAGAATTTGTTTTTGCAGTATAAAGATTACCCTTATTATCGTGGAAGAAGAAATAAGCATCACTTCCGTCAGGGTTAAGAGCTGCTTCAATCGCAGCAAGACCCGGATTACATATAGGACCTTCCGGCAGGCCTACAACCTCAGAAGAAATATTGGTATCATAATAATTCAGATAATAGTCTGCTGTATGAGCTGAAGTTGAAGAAAGAGCAGGTCCGACTTTATTTTTAATATAATCACTTGTTGAATCACAGCCTATAGATGGGAATTGTACCGGATCTGAAAGACGGTTATGGATAACGGCAGAAATTGTCTTCATCTGCTCCTCATTACCTGCCTCCTTCTGAATAATAGATGCAATGATGATAATATCATGCATTGAATATCCCATTTCCTCAGCCTTTTTTCTATGCTCCTCTTTAATACGTGTATCACCGTTCGCAAGGAATTTCTTAACAACGGACGAAGCACTTTCACCGACATAGAAATCATAGGTATCAGGGAAAAGATAGCCCTCAAGACGATAAGGAACCTTCTCGTCTGCCTGAAGAGAATTCACGAGCGAATATGAGAAATTAACTGTCTCAATTGCTGAAAGAAGAGCAGCCTTATCACAAACCTCATTTGCAACAAGCTTGTCCACAATTTCAGGAACAGTAAGACCTTCAGGGAAGGTCAAAGTTACTGTTACTGCAGTGGCAGCATTGCCCTGCATTGCCTGAAGCATACCTTCAAGCCCCATTTTGCCGGACAGATAATAAACACCGGGTTCATATGTTTTATCATCATAACGAACACCGTTTCTCCAGTCAGGACCAACCTGACTTTCGCGAAATTTTGCAAACAGCTTACAGAAATTTTTACACTTAATCAAGCCGTTATCAGAAAGAAGATCGACAGCGTCATCAATATTGTCTATCGGCTCACTGAAGCTTACAGTCACAGTCGAATTGGTTTTTGTAATCGCAAGCACATCATTCATACACATAACCGCATAAACAGAAATAACCATTGAAAGAACAATGACAACGATAAAGAACACATAAGTACTTGCAACACCCTTACTTTTCTTCTGCTTCGGTGCTGACCTTTTAACGGTTGATGTCTTTGCTGCGGCAGGAATATCATCGTTATCAACATTTGAAAAATAAACATCCTTGTCGCTGCCGGCAGTATTTACAGGATTAATACCTGATTCCTCCAGCTTAAACTCATTGTTATCCATAATATCCTCCTTTAAATCACCTTAAGAAGCCCGTCCTGAGTAATAATATAATCAACAGAAATATCATATTCATCTGTTGGTAAAGAATCCATTATTAATTCATTATCTGTCTCTTATACACATCTCCGAGCCCACGAGACTAAGGCGAATCTC
>UQVI01000197.1 GCA_900544515.1 uncultured Oscillospiraceae bacterium
CGTCGGCAGCGTCAGATGTGTATAAGAGACAGGTACTGAGCATATTGATGATATTATTCACGATTTAGATCAGGCATTTCAGACTATAGATTAATGTAAGGAGATAATCATTATGGCTATTTATAAATCAGCTCTCGAACTTGTGGGCAATACACCGCTTGTTGAGGTAAACAATTTTTCTGAGAAAAATAAACTTCAGGCTAAGCTTCTTGTTAAGCTGGAATATTTCAATCCTGCAGGCTCTGTAAAAGACAGAATTGCAAAGGCAATTATTGAGGATGCAGAGGAAAAGGGAATACTTAAAAAGGATTCTGTGATTATCGAGCCTACCAGCGGTAATACAGGCATAGGACTTGCTGCTGTTGCAGCATCAAAGGGCTACAGAATTATTATCACCATGCCTGAAACAATGAGCGTTGAAAGACGTAATCTTATGAAGGCTTATGGTGCAGAGCTTGTGCTTACCGATGGTGCTAAGGGTATGAAAGGTGCTATTGCTAAGGCAGATGAGCTCGCTGCTGAAATTCCGAATTCCTTTATTGCAGGTCAGTTTGTTAATCCTGTGAATCCTGCAACACATAAGGAAACTACAGGTCCTGAAATCTGGAAGGATACTGAGGGTGAGGTTGACATCTTCGTTGCCGGTGTAGGTACAGGTGGAACGATTTCAGGCGTTGGTGCATACCTTAAGGAACAGAATCCGGATGTTAAGGTAGTTGCAGTTGAGCCGGCAACCTCACCTGTGCTCTCAAAGGGTGAAGCAGGTCCGCATAAGATTCAGGGCATTGGCGCAGGCTTTGTCCCTGCGACTCTGAATACAGATGTTTATGATGAAATTATTGCAGTTGAAAATGAAGATGCTTTCGCAACAGGCAGAGCGTTTGTAAAGGCAGAGGGTGTGCTTGTGGGTATTTCAAGCGGTGCTGCACTCTGGGCAGCTAAGGAGCTTGCAAATCGCCCTGAAAATAAAGGCAAAACAATTGTTGCACTTTTACCTGATACAGGTGACAGATATCTTTCTACTCCGCTTTTCTCAGAGTAAATTATAAAGTGAAAAAGGCACAAGGTTAATCCTTGTGCCTTTTTGGTGTGGGAAATTATTGTTTATTTAAATAAAGTCTTTTTCCGTTATGTACGTTACTGTCTTTGTATTTGCAAAAGAATAAATCTTGTAAAATATCTTCAAAACAAAAACACCGATGCACTGCAAAATGTACATCGGTGTATGTTTTATTTAGAATATTTATTAATCATTATTGATTGCATTATCCTTAGCGTTCTGCTCAGCAAGTCTGTTTGCTCGCTTATCAGCAAGCTCAACAATCATCTGCTGCTGAACTTTACCGTGAATCGGATAAAGAATAAATGAAACGCCGTATAGTCCTCTTGCAAGTGCAGGAAGGATACAGAATATTGCCCAGATACCATTGAGCATTTTAGGATCAGTCTGTGGAATAGCGTTACCAAGTGAGTCTGTGAGAGGAATATAGTTGATCCAGGTAAGTACCATACCTGAGAGCCAGCCGGTTACGGATGTAGCAAGCTTACCGAAATAACCTTGTACGGTAGTAACGAGTGCTTCGTTTCTGAGACCGTGCTTCCATTCCATATAGTCAAGAGCCTCAGCGGTTACAATTTGACCGCTTACAAGTAAAAGCTTGTTTGGAAGACCGCAGATTGTAAGACCGAAGATTACCCAGATTAAGTTGAGTATGTAGTTGTCATGGAACGTCTGACCAAATGGGTGATAGCCTACAAAGAACAATGTCATATAAGCAAAGAAACCAAATAATCCGGCAATAATTGATGTGGCTCTTGCACCGAATTTTTTAACCATTTTAGCTGCAAGAGGTACCATGATATAGTTTGGTATACCTGTAAAGAGACCGCAGATTGTAGCATTCATAAGAGAACCGGTATTATTAAGCCAGAAATAAGATTCTGAAGAGCCTCCGACTGATTTGAATGAGTTGAAGAAATTTGCAAGAATTACAACAAATAAAGGTCGGTTGGTAAAAATGTTTTTGATGGATTCGAGTACAGAAGTTTCTTTGATTTCCTCACGGCTCATAAGCGGCACACGCTCTCTCATATTGAAAAAGCCGAATACTGAAAAAGCAGCTGCGAGAATAAGCATAAAATAAGCAAATCCGGAATAAATGCCTTTCATAGTGATTTTATCACTTAATTTAGGAAGAAGGGTAACAAGAACAGGCACAAGAGAAGGAAGCCAGGTTCCAAAAAGCTCAAAGAACTTTGTTGTGGTAATCAGATTATCTCTCTCATCGGTGTTAGGTGTGATATTGTAAATCATAAGTCCCCAAGCACCAAAATAGCTCATACCGAGACCGTAGATAATAATTGCAACCAAAGCCCAGATAACTTTCTGTGTAGCAGAAATGTCAGGTGCCGTAAACATCATTGCACCGCCCACAACCCAAAGCGGTAAAGGAATAATAAAGAACGGTCTTATACGTCCCCAACGGGTACGGGTACGGTCAATGATAAGACCTGATATGGTATCATCAACTGCATCGTAAATGGATGCAAAAAGATTTATGTTTGCATAAGCAGTTGTGTTAAGCTTAAGAAACTGAATCATAAAGAATTCTTTAAACGCATCAACAAACTGCTGCAGATTCTTCTGTCCGAAATTTACAAGCACATACGCCGCTATTTCTTTAGGGGTGAGATAGCGTTTATGTGTATAGGCAAGCTTATCCAGCTCGTCCATTTCGGTTTGAGTTAATTCATCAGTAATGATTTCTTCAGCCAAAGATATTCCCTCATTTCTTAAGACAACCTGTTAAGTACATAAAAGGTCAGTCTATGAATTATTAGTAACATATAATATACTATCATATCGGATAGTTGAAATCAATAGTTTTTTAGTTCCAAGTTTCATATTTATCCTTGTATATTTTTCCTAATGCAAACATTGTTGAATTAAACACAATTATATCTGTCTCTTATACACATCTCCGAGCCCACGAGACTAAGGCGAA
>UQVI01000198.1 GCA_900544515.1 uncultured Oscillospiraceae bacterium
TCGACTAGTCGTCGGCAGCGTCAGATGTGTATAAGAGACAGGATATTGCTGAAGGTGTGCTCGATGAAAAGGGTGCGCAGGAGCTTATTGATGATCTCGTTCTCAAGCTTCGTTTAGTTCGTCACCTTCGTACTCCCGAATATAATGATCTGTTTGCAGGTGACCCTGTATGGGTAACGCTTGCACTTGCCGGTGTAACAGGTGAGGGCAAGTCAATGTGCTCAAAGACTTCCTTCCGTGTTCTTCAGACTCTCTATAATCTCGGACCGTCTGCTGAACCGAATATCACTGTTCTCTGGTCAGAGCATCTTCCGCAGGGCTTCAAGGATTTCTGTGCTCAGGTTTCTATTGATACCGACTCAATTCAGTATGAGAACGATGACGTTATGAGAAGAATGTATGGCGATGATTATGCCATTGCCTGCTGTGTATCTGCTATGAAAATGGGCAAACAGATGCAGTTCTTCGGTGCAAGATGCAACCTTGCTAAGGTTCTTCTTATGGCACTCAACGGCGGTAAGGATGAAATCGGTGCTGACCAGATTGCACCTGAAGGCGAAGTATTTGAGGAAACCGTTCTTGATTATGATAAAGTAATGGCAGCATATAAGAAATACCTTTCCTGGATGGCAAAGCTTTATGTGAATACAATGAATGTAATTCACTATATGCACGATAAGTATGCTTATGAAAGACTTATGATGTCACTCCATGATACGGATGTTGAAAGACTTATGGCTTTCGGTGTATCGGGTATGTCTGTTGCAACTGACTCTCTTTCAGCTATCAAGTATGCTAAGGTTACTCCGATTAAGGATGAACGCGGCATTATTACTGAGTTTAATGTTGAGGGTGAGTTCCCTAAATACGGTAACGATGATGACAGAGTTGACCTTATCGGTAAGGAGCTTATCGAGTATTTCTATAAGGAGCTTTGTAAGACTCCGGCATATCGTGGTGCTAAGCATACGCTCTCAATTCTGACCATCACATCAAATGTAATGTATGGTAAAAAGACAGGTGCTACTCCTGATGGACGTAAGGCAGGCGAGCCATTCGCTCCAGGTGCTAACCCAATGCACGGCAGAGATGCTGAGGGTGCTCTTGCATCACTGAACTCAGTAGCTAAGCTTGACTATGCTTGCTGTCAGGATGGTATTTCAAACACCTTCTCAATCACTCCTGATACACTCGGTAAGGATAAGGAGCAACAGGTTGAACACCTTACAACAATGCTTGACGGCTATTTTGCACAGGACGCTCATCATCTGAATGTAAATGTTCTTAACCGTGAAAAGCTTATCGAGGCTATGAACGACCCAACACTTTATCCGTCACTTACAATCCGTGTAAGCGGCTACGCAGTAAACTTCAATAAGCTTACTCGTGAAAAGCAGGAAGAAGTTATTGCAAGAACTTTCCACACTGCTATGTAATTCATATAGATTAGTTATAATAAACCCTATTGAATGCATTGAATTTCAATGGGGTTTATGTTATTTTTGATTAGAATTGTTATTATAACAGGAGGGCGTATGAAAGCTGATATACATTCTTTTGAATCTATGGCAGCGTTGGATGGTGACGGAATCCGTTATGCGGTGTTTTTTACCGGTTGTCCGCTGCGATGTGCTTATTGTCACAATCCTGACACCTGGCACAGGTCAGGCAATGAATGGACTGCTGAAGCTTTAGTGAAAAAAATTAAAAGGTATAAGCCTTATTTCAAAAAAGGCGGCGGTGTTACATTTTCGGGTGGTGAGCCGCTTTTAAATGCTGATTTTATTATTGAGTCAGGCAGACTTTTAGCCGATGAGGGGATTCATTATGCTGTTGATACTTCAGGCAGTGTTCCTCTTACAAATTCAGTTAAAGCAGTTCTGGAGGGGGCTGATCTTGTTATACTTGATGTTAAGTTTTCTGATGAAAACAGCTATAAAAAATATGTCAAAGGTGACTTTAAAAATTTTATTGCGATAGGGAAATATTGCAGTGAAAAGGGTATAAGGTTGTGGTTGAGAACAGTCGTTGTTCCAGGTGTAAATGATACGGAAGAAAGCATAAAAAAGTATGCTGATTTTTCAAAACAGTTTACGTTTGAAAAATATGAGCTTTTAGCTTTTCATACAATGGGTTTTTTTAAGTATGAAAATCTTGGGATAGATAATCCTCTTAAGAATACGCCGGCACTTGATAAAGACAGGCTGAAAGATTTGCAGGAAATTTTAAATAAGAATATATAAAATAAAATCTGCCGCATTTGATTTTTCATCTGCGGCAGACCATTTTTTATTCGGTTATTTCATAGCTTATTATGTATCATTTTCGGTATCAGTTGTTGCATTGATATCGATTTCAGAAACAAATTTTTCATGAACAGTAATTGATGCTTCACCACTTTCATCAGGAACTTCAATTTCAAATTCAGAAACAGTATTGCCGTCTTCATCAACATATGATTTGTAGTTCTTGATATAATCCTTTAAATCAACATCCTCGCCGTTGACAATCAGATTAATACCTTCAAAAAGTGCACCATCGGTTGCGGCGTTTGTTGTGAGTGTGCCGCAAAGCAGTGCTGCAAGGCAGGCAACTGCAACAAGCAAGCCCTTGAATTTTATTCTTTTGCTTTTCTTTTCGCTCATCTCAAAAATCCTTTCAATCGTTTTGTCAGATGGACGGATTTGCGAGAACGTCCTCTTGTAATTATTGTCAGCCATTTATCAAGGTGTATATCATTGTGAAAGGGCTTATCATATTTCCACAGTTTGAGGAATACATTTTGAAGTATATCCTCAGCATCATTGTGGTTTTGTGTAAAAGAAAGTGCAATTAAAAATAACCGCTGGTTGTTGCGTTTTACACAGTCTATGAAATTTTCCTCCGTCATCACTTCACCGCCCTGTCTGAAAGGTCCTTTCACTATTATAACTGTCTCTTATACACATCTCCGAGCCCACGAGACTAAGGCGAATCTC
>UQVI01000199.1 GCA_900544515.1 uncultured Oscillospiraceae bacterium
ATCTACACTCGACTAGTCGTCGGCAGCGTCAGATGTGTATAAGAGACAGACAATAATTTATGTATATAATGAAGGTATAAATTGTAATTTACGGAGGAAATATTATGAAGAATAATAAAGATTTACTTAAGCTGACACATATAATGATTAAAGCATTTTATTTTATTGTTTTGATTGTCGTTATTTTACCGCCGGTTGTATATAAGACAAAAGTATTTGCAGATGAATTTTTAAGGTGTTATATGATTCCGCTTTATATCTCGTTGCCTGCAGGAGTGGCGGCTCTTGTTTGTCTTGACAGGCTTTTTGGGAATTTAAGAAAAGATATTGTATTCAGAGCCGATAATGTAAAATATCTGAATATTTTAAGTATCTGTTGTTTTATTGCCTCAGCGATTTCCCTGAGCTCCTTCGCGGTTATTATGTGTATTAATTTTGCACAGGAGGGATACTGGATAATTATTGTTGGAGGTGTATTATATATTTTATTTTTTATTATGGGTATCGGTGAGATATTTGTGGGTCTTATTGTCCGTGTTGTAAAAAATACTTTTGAATCGGCAATAGTCATCAAAGACGAAAACGATTTGACTATATAGGAGGACGTTATGAGAATTGTAGTTAATCTTGATGTGATGCTTGCAAAAAGAAAAATGTCCTCACTTGAGCTGGCAAATAAAATCGGCATTACGCAGGCAAATTTATCCATACTCAAAACAGGCAAGGCAAAGGCAATCCGATTTTCAACGCTTGAGGCAATCTGTGATGTGCTTGACTGCCAGCCGGGTGACATACTTGAATTTGTAAGAGAGTGAAATTATGAAAAGAATAAGCTTATCAAATACAGGAATTGAAAATATAAAAACTTTTGACTGGATAAGTTATTTTAAATATAACAATACGCATCTGATAAAGCTGGATTATTCCCTTGATCATGAGTTAACAGATGAAGAAAAGAAATTGATTTTTCAGTCAATAAAGGCGTTTCAGATTGGTGAAGGTTCAGACGGTAAACATCTTATGATGGTTGTGAAAAGTTTTGCAGAAAAGACAAATTATTCAGACTATCCGAAAATTATGGATTGGTTTATTTTAGAGGAAAACCGTCACTCGCAAACCCTTAAAAAGTTTATGGATATCTATGGCATAGAAACTGTGAAAAAGCTGTGGATAGACAATGTTTTCAGAGGCTTAAGAAAACTGATGGGGCTTGAATGTGAGATTATTGTTCTGGTAACAGCCGAAATGATTGCGCTTTCCTATTATGACGCACTGGCTGATGCAACTAATTCAAAGCTGTTGAAAGATATTTGTACACAGATGTTGAATGATGAGTTAAAGCATATTTTGCTTCAGAGTGATACACTTGGCAGAATTTCATACGGCAGGAATGAAATTCTTAATTACATTATAAGAGCGGAAAGAAAGATATTGATGAATATAACCTCATCGGTTGTTTGGTGCAAGTATAAAGAGGTTTTTCGGAAGGGTAAGTACACAAAAAGATTGTTTCAGGAAAATTGCAGATTCTATCTTGCTGAATCCGTTGCCATAGAAAAATACGGAACCTTCAGAAGAAAAATATAGCTCTGATTATTGACAAGGTTGTATTTATGTATGGATATTTTTTATTATGTGTATTTTGAGCGTTTTTTTGACATGAAGCATGAGAAATAACAAGGATTAAAAAATTTTTATCTGGAAAACTGCAAGGTAATCATAACGAATACGCTATTATTGAGGATGAATCGTATGTTGTATGAACGTAAAAAAATTAAGATTGTATTGATACTGTTCGCTTTAATTATGCTGCCTGTCAGCTGGTATTGTGCAATTGGTCCAAGAGATATTTCGGACAGTGCAGAAATGTCACAGCAGAAAATTTATTATATGGGACACGAATATCATTGTGTCGGCTGGAAGCTCGGACCAAAGGTTGATGTTAAAACGGATAAATGCATAAGATACGGTGTGTTTGAAAACTACTATACAACAGATACAGACGGCTACATTGTAAGAAAAGGATGGCAGGAGAGAAATGTTTACCTGCGTGAAGATGGACGATAATTTGAAAAGACGAATCGGATATGCTGCTGCAACAGTGCTTTTGACCATAACAGAGGTTTTGATAGCACTGTACGTACACGACGATTTTGTCAGACCGTATGTCGGTGACGTGTTAGCGGTGATTGCAGTGTACTGTGCAGTTAGAATATTCATACCTGTAAAATGCAAATTGATGCCGTTTTATGTGTTTATCTTTGCAGTCGGATGTATAGTTTCGCGTATCTGTTATATTATTGATATTTCGTAGTGGATGATTCCATATCGTCCCACAATATAAAAAGCATTTGGGCGGATATTGAATCTGTCCCTACAATAAACAATAATCTTAATATCTTGAGGAATCAAATGAAAAAGAAAAAGTTAATTATTATTTTTATTATTTTTGCAATGATAATTTCGTTTCCTTTTGGCTGGTATTATACAATAGGTCCGAGAATTTGTTCAGACGGTGTGTCAAACGAAAGATGCCTGTATTATAGATTTCACATTTATCATTCCTTGCGAGCTATAGATAAGAGCGATAGTTTGGAAAATCACGGTATCACCTTGAAAAGACAGATAACTGATACCTATATTAAAGAAGAGTATTATCTTGCAACGGATAAGTACGGAGATGAAATTATTGTTGTGGCTTATACTGACCATTCAATGATATATATAAATTAATGAGATGAGGAAAAACTATGAAAAAGTCTTTGTTGATTATATTTGCGGTTGTTGCCCTTTTGATTTCAGGCTCGGTAATTTACAATTATGCTATACCTGATTATGTTAAAATCGATGAAGTGTATAAAGGTTATACGGATTGTGTAAAATATGATAATACCGGTAAAGATATAGATATATGTCTGTCTCTTATACACATCTGACGCTGCCGACGACTAGTCGAGTGTAGA
>UQVI01000200.1 GCA_900544515.1 uncultured Oscillospiraceae bacterium
CACTCGACTAGTCGTCGGCAGCGTCAGATGTGTATAAGAGACAGATTATTAACACAAAGGAGGCAATTATATGACAGAGAAAACATTGATTATTGCAATACTTGTTGCACTTATTCTTCTTTGGTTTGCTGAAACCTTGAAAATGACAAAGACAAGTAAAATACTCGGCGGCGTTATTGATTTAGGTTTTGCAATTCTTCGATAGCTTATTATTTTAATGCATAATTTTTAAGAGCAGTCTCGATGACTGCTCTTTTATTTGTTAATTCTTAATATTTATAAAGTGATTTTAGCAGTGCAATCTCCTTTGCATAGCCGTCAAGCTCATTGGGCGTTTCGAGATAAAACGGTAAGTCCTTAAGAACTGAATGATTTATAATTCGTTCAAAGGCAGCTATACCTATATAGCCCTCACCTATTTTCTCATGTCTGTCCTTATGTGCACCGAGCGGATTTTTTGAATCGTTGAGATGAATGGCCTTTAACCTTTCCAGACCAACTGTTCTGTCAAATTCATCAAGAACACGGTCAAGTTCATTCACAATATCATAACCGCCATCGCTGACGTGGCAGGTATCAAGGCAGACCCCCAGTTTATCGCTGAGCTCCACCCTTTCAATAATCGCCTTAAGCTCCTCAAAGGTTTTTCCGATTTCAGAGCCTTTGCCGGCCATTGTTTCAAGGAGCACTGTCGTTGTCATATTTTCAAAAAGAACAGAGTTAAGGACTCCGGAAATAAGCTCAATTCCTGCATCTTCACCCTGACCGACATGTGAACCCGGATGAAAATTATAGAGTTGATTCGGTGTATATTCCATTCGCTTTAAATCATCAGCAAAGGTATTGCATGCAAATTCCCTTGTCTCCGGCTTAGCACTGCAGCAATTCAAAGTATATGGTGCATGAGCAAGAATTACAGGAAAATCATTTTCCGTCATCAGCTGTAAAAAGGTTTCAACATCTTTTTCATCAATTGCCTTTGCACTGCCTCCGCGAGGATTACGTGTGAAAAACTGAAATGTGTTTGCACCGATTTCAACAGCCTGCTTCAGCATTGCCGTATATCCCTTTGATGCACTCAGATGTGCGCCGATAGTAAGCATAGTTAATTACCTCGTTACTTTGTTAAAAGTTCCTTTTCAATATCCTCGTCTGCTTTGCCTGACATTATATATTCAAGCAAATCTGCCACACAACCATTGTTGCAATGGCATGCCTCGAATTTACATATCTCGTGAATCGGTTCAGGTGCCTGACCTGCACATGCAGGCAGTCCGACTGTTTTTAACATATCCCAATCATTATAATAATCTCCGATTGCGGCTACATGACTCTTTTCAATATGAAGCATATCAGCAAGCTTCATAATACCAACACCCTTGTGCGTATCCTTCTGAAGCATTTCGAGACTCCAGAGTGAGGACATCATAAAATTCGCATCGGGATTTTCTTCTCTGAAAATAAGATTGCGCAAATCATTGATCACAACAGGATTCGACCAGAATATAACCTTCATCCAGCCTTCGTCAGGTACATCATCAATAGATTTAACAATCTCATGGCTGGCCTTATCAAAATACATTGTTCCTTTAGCAAGAAGTCCGCTTCTTACTATATAAACATAATCATCAAAATATATTCCGATATCAACACTTTTGAAAAGCTTATCATATTTTTTGAAAATTTTTCTTACAAATTCCCTGCCCTTACTGCCTATCGTATTTCTCCAGAGCATTTTCTGTTTTTTGTAATCATATATACCTGCACCATTTAAAACAACAGCAGGCTGATTCGGTTGCACTCTATTGTAATTTCTGCCAAGACTTGATTGCAATCTGCCTGAGGCAAGAGTGAAATTACCACCGTGATCCATAAACTCTCTGATTGCGAGATAATTTCTTCTTGGTATTTTTCGTTTTTTGCTTTTAAGTGTTCCGTCTATATCAGAAACCACAAGCCAATTTTCAAAAGTCTTTCCCATAAAATCACCTCTGCTTCATTTTTTATAATCAAGTTTTATAAGAAATTTTTTAAAATATTCCGGCAGCTCCGACCTGAACTCCATATACTCTCCTGTACGAGGATGCACAAAGCCGATTTCACCGGCGTGAAGGCATTGTCCGTCCAATACTTTAATAACCTTCTTGGTTCCATACACTGAATCACCTGCCAGCGGATGTCCTATATAAGACATATGAACTCTGATCTGGTGCGTTCGCCCTGTTTCAAGAATGCAGCGTATATGCGTAAAATCACCGAATCTGTCAAGTACCTCATAATGCGTAACAGCATCCTTAGAATTTTTATCTGTCACCGCCATCTTTTTTCTTTCCTTCGGATGACGTCCGATGGGCTGATGAACTGTACCGCTGTCTTCTTTTATGTTACCATAGCAAACTGCCTGATAAGCACGGTGAAAGGAATGCTCCTTTATCTGCTGTGCAAGATTGATATGAGCCATATCATTTTTTGCAACAATCAGAAGTCCGGATGTATCCTTATCAATTCTATGAACAATACCAGGACGAATAACACCATTTATTCCGCTGAGGCTGTCCTTACAGTGATAAAGCAGTGCATTTACAAGCGTACCGCTGTAATTCCCTGCTGCCGGATGCACCACCATACCCTTAGGCTTATTTACTACCAGCAAATCATTATCCTCATAAACAATATCAAGGGGGATATTCTCCGCTTTTGTTTCAAGGGGAACTGCATCAGGAATGAAAACAGATATCTCATCATTTGCCCTGCACTTATAATTTTTTGACACAGTGCAGGAATTAACCATTACATTGCCATCAGTAATCAGCTTTGAAAAACTGCTTCTTGTAAAGCCGTCAATGCTGTCGCTGAGGAATTTGTCTATCCTTATACCTGCAGTGTCCGGGTCGACCTGTCTCTTATACACATCTGACGCTGCCGACGACTAGTCGAG
>UQVI01000201.1 GCA_900544515.1 uncultured Oscillospiraceae bacterium
AGATTCGCCTTAGTCTCGTGGGCTCGGAGATGTGTATAAGAGACAGCCTTTATATGATTTAAAATATAATCCTGTCTGGAAATATCAAGCTCACTCATAACATCATCAAGAAGAGCAAGAGGCTCGTCCTGTGTCATTTCTTTTAAAAGGCTTGCCTCTGCAAGCTTAAGTGCCAGCACGCAGGAACGCTGCTGACCCTGTGAGCCATATATCCTTGCACTTTTACCATTTATCAATATATCCATATCATCACGGTGTGGACCGACTGTTGTGATTCTGTTCATAAAATCGCTGCCTCTGTTTTTTTCAAAGGCAATAATTAGTTGATTTTCAATTTCATTTACAGTTAAATTCTTATAATCAAATGCACCGTTTAAAATTAAATCAATCTTTTCTTTACCACCTGAAAGACCTGAGAAAACATCCTCAGCATATGGAAGAAGCGTTTCAATATATCTATTTCTCTGATATATGATTTTTGCACCGCTTGCTGCCAGATTTCTGTCCCATATGTAAAGCATATCAGTAAGTGAATTGTTTTTTGCAATATCCTTTAAAAGCATATTACGCTGCAAAAGTGCACGGTTATATTCCTTTAATACATTGCGGTAATTGAATTTAAGCTGGCAAAGTGCGTTGTCAATAAATTTACGTCTTTCAGCAGGACCATCCTTAACCATTGATAAATGAACCGGCGAAAAAATAACTGCCTTTAACTCCTCACCGAGAACGGATGGAGATTTCTTTTTTACGCCATTCAGGTTTGCTCTTCTCTTTTTTTCAATTACAATTTCTGCATTCTGCTCTCTGCTTTTATTTTCAAAGTTAATTTTCAGTTTTGAAAAGGTTTTATCAAATTTAATCAGCTCTCTATCCTTTACACCTCTGAAGCTTTTACTCCCTGTGAAAAGATAAATTGCTTCAATTAAATTTGTTTTGCCCTGTGCATTTTCGCCGTAAATAATATTTACATTATCAAAATTTAAATTTAATGTTTCTATATTTCTGAAATTTTCTATTTCAATTGAATTAATCTTCATTTTTTATATGATAATCAACACTGAAAACGGATATCTTATCACCGTTTCTTATTTTCTTACCTCTTGCAGTGCAGACCTCGTCATTAACCTTTACAATACCGTCCTGTATAAAAGACTTAGCCTGACCGCCTGTTTCTGCAATACCTTTGAATTTTAAGAAAGAATCAAGCCTGATAAAATCAGTTTTAATGATTACATTTTCACTTTTTCTTTCTGCAGTTTTAACTTTAATTTTCATTTTTAAGCCTCATCGGAAGAACTAAGAATAAAAAGCTGTCATCATTAACAGGCATAACCTTTGCAGGACTTACAGCACTGTTTAGCTCAATTCTTACCTGATCTGTATCTGCAGCACGAAGAGCATCTAAAATAAACTTTGAATTAAAGCCGATTTCAACTCTATCGCCGCTTACGTTTGCATGTGTATAGTCCACAACTCTGCCAAGACTTGATACTGTTGAAACTCTCATTTCATCATTATCAAACAGACATCTTATCGGATTCTTTTTATCATTTTCAATAACAGGCAGTGTTCTTTCAATACAATCAATTGCATCACCTGTATTGATTAAAACTGTTGTTGATGCAGTCTTAGGAACAGCTGCATTATAATCAAGGAAATCACCGTCAAGCAGGCGGCTTATAATACTGTAATTTTCAACATCAAATACAATATGTCTTTTGCCTACACTGATGGATACGTTCTTATCACTTTCACTGCCCATTAATTTAATCAGCTCTCTGATTGTTTTCTTCGGAACAATAAAGCTGATATCCTCACCGTCATACTGAACGGTTTCTGTTCTTATTGCAAGTCTGTAGCCGTCAACACCGATAAGCTTAAGCTGGTTGAGTGAAAGCTCAAATTTGAGACCTGTATGAACAGGCTTTGTTGATTCATTATCTGCAACAGCAAAAAGTGTCTGTGCAACCATTCCCTGAAGAATGGATTCATTTAAAAACAGAGGATAACCGCCTGATACGGAAGGAAGCTCAGGATAATCCTCAGCGTCAATACCCATAATGTTATACTGTGCTGCTCCGCTTATTATAGAAACAGAGGTTCCGCTGATATCAAAGGTAACATTTCCTTCAGGTAATTTTCTTATAATATCACTGATTACCTTTGCATTGATTACGATTGCACCCGGCTCAACTACATTTGCCTGTAAAGTTGTATTGATACCAAATTCAAAATCATAGCCGGTAAGGCTTAAGGTATCTGAACCGCATTCAATCAATATACCTTCAATTGTAGGAATAGTTACTTTTGTACTTACTGCTCGCATAACATTTGAGCATGCATCACTTAATTCTTTTGTATTGCAAGTAAATTTCATAAAACGTATCCTCCGTTTATCATAGATATTGTCTTTTAGTAGTATTAATATAGGCTGTGGAAAATGTTAAAAACTTTTAAACTTTCCTTTGTTACGCTGAAAAATGAGAAATAATTTTTATTTTTTCAATGTTGAAAAAATATGGACAAGTTATGAGCGAAGAGACCGCTTATGATGGGCGGTGCGGGATTGTCCTTTCTTTTTTGCCGGAACGATATACAAATATTATTTTGGCATGTAATGATCCATTATTCTGGGCAATGACTGCCGATAGGGCAAACTTACCTGCAGACAAAGTGGTTATGGCATTCGGTCCTGAAACCGTTGGTATTTTTACCCTTGAATCCGAAGAGGAGGGGGAGGGTAATGAAGCATTCTAAACCATTGATAGCGATTGCAGTTTCAATATTTTCTTTATGTACCGTAGCTGTTGTGATCGCTGGCTGTGCTGTTAACCAACAGCTTGTATCTCTCCGGGAAGCAAACAGCCAGATGGCAGAAGAACTTTCCAGTGTGAGGAAAAAGGCTTATGT
>UQVI01000202.1 GCA_900544515.1 uncultured Oscillospiraceae bacterium
TCGTCGGCAGCGTCAGATGTGTATAAGAGACAGTAACAAATATATATAAGTGTCAGAAAAATGGATGTTGTATAATTCGCAAAACCTGATGTCCACACAACAGCCTGCCGCAGAAGTGTAACCGGCATAAACAACAGAACAGTTGATATGATAAACAAACCGTTTTTCTGCCGCCCTGTCAGCTTGTTCAAAATTGCAATAATTCCGGTCAGGCAAAAAGACATCGTCACGGCTTTCAGCAAATTTGAACGTGTGAGCGCCAGAACAATCAGATTGCCGAAATACCGTCCGCTGTAGTTGTCAAACCATTTATTCAATCGGTCAATGCCAATCTGGCTGCCCCATGCCCAGTCATCACCTGAATACGGAAATAAAAGACATAATAAAAACAGTAAAACAAATATAATTGCGTATGTTATTATCAGATTTCTGTTTGAATTTCTTCTGGTAAGCTTATCCATAAAAACCTCTTCATTAAACAATATTAAAAATAATTGTACCACAGTTTGCATTATACAACAAGGTTAAATTGAAATTACTATTAAAATATTAATAGCATTCAAGGAAATTATGTTTAACAGAATTTTTCTTATATGCAATCACCGTATCCAGATTCACATTTTCTACACTTTTAAAAATATTGCTTTCAACCTGAGGATTGATTTTTTTCATCTCTCTTATCATATTTTTAATTTCAAGACGTTTTGAAAGATTTTCCTTTTCATTAACCGCACAATTCTCGGTAAACTTGCAAGCACACTGCAAAAAGGTTAAATCGTTGTAATCACGCCAGCGTTTGATTTCATCTTCACGGATCAGATACATCGGTCTGATAAGCTCCATTCCGTCAAAATTTGTACTGTGAAGCTTCGGCATCATTGTCTGAATCTGTCCGGCATATAGCATGCTCATCAGTATTGTTTCAATCACATCATCGTAGTGATGCCCCAATGCAATTTTATTGCAGCCCATCATTTTCGCCTGATTATACAGATATCCGCGGCGCATCCTTGCACAGAGATAACAGGGCGACTTTTCAACATGAAATACAGACTCAAAAATATTTGATTCAAAAATGGTAACAGGAACATTCAAAAGTCCTGCATTATATTCTATCTGCTCACGGTTTGCCTTACTGTAGCCCGGATCCATTACAATATATTCCACCTCAAAGGGGAACTTATTATGCCTTTTCAGCTCCTGAAAAAGTTTTGCCATAAGCATAGAGTCCTTGCCTCCTGAAATACATACGGCAATTCTGTCTCCCTCCTGTATCAGCTCATAATCGTTAATTGCGGCAGTAAATCTGCTCCATATACCCTTATGAAACCTTTTATTGATACTGCGTTCAACTTCCTTCGCTTTATCTGAATTCTGCACTGTTTCAACCTCTTACTTAACTGTTAATTTTGATAAAAATATATTATCATAAAGAGCATTTTCTGTAAAGGTTACAAATTCTTACTTGTTTTGCGTATTTTTTATTTGCCTTTTTCATTTATTCTGCTATAATATCTGTGGCAGAAACTGAAACTGCTTTTTCAAATTCTGCACTCTAATTCATATAATGAGAGGATAACTATGGGCGGATTTTTTGCAACTGCATCTAAAGAAGACTGCGTATTCGATTTGTTCTACGGCGTTGATTATCATTCACATCTTGGCACAAGACGTGCCGGAATGGCAGTTTACAGCGAAGAAAGCGGCTTTGACAAAGCGATTCACAATATCGAAAATGCACCTTTCAGGACTAAATTTACTAAGGAATCAAATGAAATGCACGGCACACTCGGTATCGGATGCATTTCGGACTTTGAGGCTCAGCCTATCTTAGTACGTTCACATCACGGAACCTTTGCTGTTACAACAGTCGGAAAAATCAACAATGCGGATGAAATAGTTGATCAGATTATTAAAACCAATACGCATTTCTTTGAAATGCAGAATGGTGAAATTAATCAGACTGAGCTTGTAGCGGCTATTATTAATCAAAAGGATAATTTCATTGACGGCATACGTTATGCACAGGAAATTGTTGAAGGCTCACTCAGTATGCTTGTGCTTACACCATTGGGTATATACTGCGCCAGGGATAAAATGGGCAGGACTCCGATTGTAATCGGCAAAAAGGATACCGGCTTCTGTGCAAGCTTTGAGAGCTTTGCCTATCTCAATCTCGGCTATACTGATTATAAAGAGCTCGGACCGGGTGAAATCGCAATCATGACATCCGACGGTATAAAAACAGTTGTTGCACCGGGCAAGGATATGAAAATCTGTACCTTCCTGTGGATTTATTACGGCTATCCTTCATCTTCATATGAAGGCATCAGCGTTGAAAAGATGAGATACAACTGCGGACAGGCACTTGCAAAGCGAGACAATGTAAATCCGGATATCGTTGCAGGTGTACCTGATTCAGGTATCGCCCACGCTATCGGATATTCAAATGAATCGGGCGTACCTTTCTCACGTCCTTTTGTAAAGTATACACCAACCTGGCCCCGTTCCTTTATGCCGACACATCAGACAAAGAGAAACCTCATTGCAAAAATGAAGCTGATTCCGATTCACGATCTGATTGACGGAAAAAGCCTGCTTCTTATCGACGACTCCATTGTTCGCGGAACACAGCTTCGTGAAACAACAGAATTTCTTTACAACAGCGGTGCAAAGGAGGTACATATCAGACCTGCATGCCCTCCGCTGGTTTACGGCTGCAAATATCTTAACTTCTCACGTTCAACTTCAGAAATGGAATTGATTACACGCAGAGTAATCAAAGAACTTGAAGACGGCGACCCTGATGATAAAACACTGAAAGAGTACACCTGTCTCTTATACACATCTGACGCTGCCGACGACTAGTCGAGTGTAGAT
>UQVI01000203.1 GCA_900544515.1 uncultured Oscillospiraceae bacterium
CAGCCATTCTGGATAGGGAAAAGCAATCGTGCAATAAGAAATATTTTTAAACGAATGATTGACGAAAATAAAAAAAATGCATTGTGGAAAAATACTGTTTTATCCTCCCTTGCAATAGGGCTAATTGCCGAATTGGCAAGATTATATTCACCAAAATATGCATCACTTCAAACCTCTTTTTCATATGATGATTTAAATGAAAGCCGATCATGGATACTTGATCAGCTTCTCGTTGACGAGGGAATGAATGCTACACTTGATGATTTTGCAAATCAGATGGGAGTATGCAGACGGCAGGCAGAAAGAATAATTAAGGAGCATTACGGAACATCATTTAAAAAATTAAAATATGAATCAAAGATGTCTTTAGCAGCAACTCTTCTTGAGCAAAAAGATGTATCCATTGAGGAATGTGCTGCACAATGCGGTTACGCCTCTGCAGCTAGTTTTATTTCTGCTTTCAAGAAGAAATATAAAATCACACCAAAAAAATACAGAGAGAACCTGATTTCTTCTGATAAAACACAATTTCAAAAGATTGACAGGAAGATTTCTCTTTCATAAAATCCAAAATAGAAACTGTTTTTTTGCGTTACCTACCTATTTTTTCCTCACTGACAATTCAGGAAAATATTTTGTATTACAAATCCAACTATGTATAATACAATCCTTGAATATCCGGAGGTAAATTATGGACAAGTTTTATGAACAAAATACTGCAAAGCACAAACTTTGGAAGAACGCATTATGCGTAATTCTTTCAATCATCATGGCATTCGGTACATTCATTACCATGACCTTTGCAAACATTCCATTGTCTGATTGGATTGACATCAAAGAGGCATTCGCTGCAGAAACCAGTACGTTGTCACCTGTTCCCGTATTTTACAGATATGGTGAACTGGTTGGTATTTATCGTGTAAATTACACCGATAAAACAAATCTGCAGTATAAAATCGGAGAAGACGGAGAATGGAAGGACTATTCCGTACCATTCGCCATTCCCGCACACCAAACAACAAAAGTATATGCTCGTATCGGCACAACCGGTAAAACTACATATATGAATTTCTCAAACACGAATCAGGCTATTGGCGTATATACTGAAACAAATACAGATTTTAAATTCTCATATAATGGTATTGATTTCGGTTATACAAGAATATATAATAGTGCTGACAGGGATTGGTTTGAGTCAATTCACAGTAAGGTACTTGCAACAAACAGCCGTCTTGAAGTAACCTTGCCGGATAACACAAAATATCCGATGATACGCAAGGATGCAAACACTTATGTTGACGAGCTTACAGGCAAAACTTTGACAAAGACAAATTCTGCTTACGTATTTAATGATAGTGACTACAAGTATTATTTTGAAATCAAAGGTGTGCAGAGTGTTGTATATTTAAGTGCGATTGAGGACTACAACGGCAACAAGCTTGATTTAACAAGAACCACAAACAGCAATGAGATTTCTATTTCAGATGCAACAGGCAGAAAATTTTTCATTTCCGACTACTACGGAATAGCTGCTCCTGACGGAAGTGATGTAAACTACTACAGCGTTAAGGAAATCACAGATCCGAACAATAACAAAATCAAGTACACAACAAAGCAAGGCAGATATATCAGTGTTGTTGACCAGGCAGGAGTAGTACTCGGTGATTATCAGTATGTAAGCGATGCAGTTAATTATACGCTTACAAAAAATAATGATCAATCTATCTCCTATTATGACAATGGCAGATTGAAGCAGATTACATATAATAACGGTTCGTGGATTAAGTATACATATGATGATGCCAACATGACTTACACAACATTGACATCATCTGACGAAATCACTAAAACAGTATACAACGACGCCTTTATGCCGGTTTCATATACAGATGAATACGGCACCGAAACAACATATACCTATGATAATCATTATCGTGTATTGACAGAGACCTGTGATAATATTACAACAACCTACACTTATGATTCGAATGGAAATCTTGTGTCCTACACAACAAACGAAAAAGACAGTGATACATTCTACACATATAACTCTGACAAAAGAGTTATAAGAGAACAGGTTGGTGACAGTTATACATACTATACTTATGATAGCAGTGGCAATAATCTTGTTTATGCAACACTGAAAGAGGATTACACCGGCGACGCCCCTGCTCAGTATGATTCAAGTCTGAACTGCTTTGATATCACAACCTATACTTATGATGATAAAGGCAGAGTAACAAGTGAAGTTTATTCAGTGGGCGGTTCTGTATCATATGAATATGACAACAGAGGTAATGTTACTAAAGAAACAACAGTAACCATTGAAAACGGAGAATCTGCAACAAAAGTTGTAAGTTATACATATGATTCGTTCGGTAACCTTTTGACGTCATCAACAGGCAATGACACAACATCATATATCTACGATGCTGCCGGCAGAACCCTCCTTACAAATGAAAATGGCCAATGTACCCGTACAATTTACGACAATCAGGGCAGAACCATTCAGGAAATTGATTCTGAAGATTATGACAGTTCAAAAGACGGTTTACCGAATGCAAACACATATGCAGATGCAAATGTCGGTCACAGATATTATTATAATGCAACAACAGGAAATCTTGACCGTGAAATTAACCGCCTTGACATTGTAACAGATTATGAATATTATTCAACAGGTGAAAAGAAAACAGAATCTTTTGATATTTACGAATACAACTACAATATCAAAGGCAATCTGACAAACGTATTTGTTGACGAGGTTAATACCTTAAGTTATAATTATAATGAAGACTACAATTTAACAAGCGAGGTTTATGCCAACGGTCAGTCAATCCGTTATGAGTATGATGATCATGGTAATTGCATAAGACAGT
>UQVI01000204.1 GCA_900544515.1 uncultured Oscillospiraceae bacterium
GAAATAAGTATAACTTAAAATAGATACGATTCATTCAATACAAATAGGAGAATATTTTTAAACTGAATTGATTATGGAAATAAAAGATTTTATAAAAACAGATGTCGTAATTGTCGGCAGCGGTGTTGCAGGATTATTTGCAGCACTTTGCCTGCCTGCTGACAAGGAAATACTTGTTATAACAAAAGAGAATCTTAAGGAATGTGACTCCTACCTGGCACAGGGCGGTGTCTGCGTTCTGAAGGATGTTAATGACTTCAACTGCTATTTTGAGGACACAATGAAAGCAGGTCATTATGAAAACAACCCTGAATCCGTGCGTGTAATGATTGAACAATCAACAGAGGTCATCGGCACACTCGTTGAACTTGGTGTTAAGTTTGACACCGACGACGACGGTGACTTTGATTACACTCGTGAAGGGGCACACAGACGAAACCGAATTCTTCACCACAAGGACGAAACAGGTAAAGAAATCACAGCAACTCTGCTTAAGATTGCTAAGAAGAGGGAAAACATAACCTTCGTTACACAAACCACAATGATTGATTTCATTGAGAAAAACAACACCTGCTACGGAATTGTATGTGAGGACGAATACGGTGAAATGGGTGCAATCATCGCCGATGATATCATCCTGGCAACAGGCGGTATCGGCGGTCTCTTTCTGAATTCAACCAACTTCCCTCATATCACAGGTGACTCCTTTGCTCTTGCACTTAAGCACGGTGTGGAACTGCAGGATATGAACTATATTCAGATTCACCCAACAACCCTTTACAGCAAGAAAAAGGGCAGACGTTTTCTGATAAGTGAAAGCGTTCGCGGTGAGGGTGCAATACTCCTCAACGAAAATGGTGAAAGGTTTACGGATGAGCTTCAGCCGAGAGATGTTGTAACAAATGCAATTGTTGATGAAATGGCTAAGTTCGGCACGGACCATGTTTACATAACACTTCCGACAATGAGCAGTGAAGAGGCGGCCAAAAGATTTCCGAATATCTATGATGCCTGCATAGACGAGGGCTATGATATCACAAAGGATAAAGTCCCTGTAACGCCTGCACAGCATTATATGATGGGCGGCGTTAAAACCGATATCAACGGAAAAACCACTATGGAGCATCTTTATGCTGTAGGTGAAACTGCCTGCAACGGTGTACACGGCAGGAACAGGCTTGCATCAAACTCACTTCTTGAAAGTCTTGTTTTTGCAAAGCGTGCGGCAATTCTCATTGCTGAGAGCATAGATAAAAAAGAGCTTGATTTACCTGATATTGATTTAAAATCCTACCCTGATAAAAAAAGCAGGGAAAAGGAATTCAAAACTCTGATTATGAATGAAATACAAGGAAAGGATCCTGAATTTTATGATAAATGGTGTAACAATGAAAATTAATGTTGATGATTATATTCTCAACACACTTAAAGAGGATATCACCTCAGAAGACGTTTCCACAAATGCCGTAATGCCTGAGGACAAGCAGGGCAAGGCTGACCTCATCTGCAAGCAGGACGGTATCATCTGCGGCCTTGATATTTTCAAACGTACCTTTGAGCTTATTGACAGCACAAGCCGTTTCGAAGCAAATTTCAAGGACGGAGACAGAGTACATAAGGGCGACCTTCTCGGTGTCATTTACGGTGACATTAAGGCTATCTTAAGCGGAGAAAGAACAGGGCTTAACTACCTTCAGAGAATGAGCGGTATTGCAACCCTTACAAGAGAATATATGGACGAGCTTGAGGGCTATTCAACCACACTTCTTGATACAAGAAAAACTACTCCTAATATGCGTCCGTTTGAAAAATATGCAGTTACTGTCGGCGGTGCAACAAATCACAGGTACAACCTTTCCGACGGTGTGCTTTTAAAGGACAATCATATCGGTGCAGCCGGTTCCATAACAAAAGCCATTCAGATGGCTAAGGCTTATGCACCATTTGTCCGTAAAATAGAAATTGAAACCGAAACTCTTGAGCAGGTAAAAGAGGCTCTCGACGCAGGTGCCGATATCATTATGCTTGATAATATGGATAATGATACGATGCGCAAAGCTGTTGAAATGATTGACGGAAAGGCACAGACTGAGTGCTCAGGAAACGTTACAAAAGCAAGACTTAAGGAAATTGCCGAAATCGGTGTTGATTTTGTATCCTGCGGTGCACTCACACATTCCGCACCGATTATGGACGTAAGCCTCAAAAACCTCTCCCCAATCGAATAAAGCTCCAATAAAAAAGAGTAAAAATTATGAATCAGAAAAAAGCAAGAAAAATCATCACTGTTGTTATTGTTGCAGTATTTATTGTCTCCTTTGCTTTGTACGGATGCAATAAAACTTATAAGCCTGCGGATGACGAAATCGCATTGCAAATAACATTAGATACCAAAGAAGATGTTGGTTTGATTGTTTATGATTACAGTGTAGGTGAAAATGAATTCAGCGGAGGCGTATCCAATGCTGATAAATCATTAATAAATCACAATGATGTCATCATTCAATCTTTGAATAAACAGCAGGATTTTAATAATTTATCTGATATAGAGAATTTAACAATTAAATTTACAATTATAACAGAATATGTAGATCCAAATTATGATAATATATATCCGGAAGAATACACAAAAGTCATAGAAACACCGATTGCTTTAAATGCACATTATGGTGAATCTTATTTTATTACAATCATCGGCGATCAGACAAATGGATATCAGGCTTTTCTAGAAGAATAGCAATTCATTTATCAGGCATCTTACGTTGATACACACAATTTATACCACAAAAAACCGCGAATGAATTCGCGGTTTTTTGTTATCATATAAAATTGTTAAGCTATCAATCTTCTGTCTCTTATACACATCTCCGAGCCCAC
>UQVI01000205.1 GCA_900544515.1 uncultured Oscillospiraceae bacterium
TCTACACTCGACTAGTCGTCGGCAGCGTCAGATGTGTATAAGAGACAGTTCATATTATGAGGGGTATTCCGCGTCAGGCAGTACACGTTGATATGCCGATAAAAAACAGCAAATTCACTGCTCGCCAGGTGGCTCACCATTTCTCAGTATGCTCCTGGAACACAGATATGTATGGAATGAAAAACTGTAAGGGAGCACAGGATTATTACAATTCCATTATTGAAATGTATGCCGGCTGGGGAGTTGATTTCATCAAGTGTGATGATATCTGTGTTACGGAATTCCGCCAGTGGGATAATCCGTATTCAGCTGACTATGAAATTGAAATGATAAGAAAAGCCATTGACAATTGCGGCAGAGAGATTGTTCTTTCCCTCTCACCCGGTCCTGCTCATATTGAAAACGCCGATCACCTCGCAAAAAATGCAAATATGTGGCGAATGACAGGTGATTTCTGGGATCAGTGGGATAAGCTTCATGATATGTTTGACCGCTGTCTCCTGTGGCAGGACAAGGTAAAAAAAGGCAATTATCCTGACTGTGATATGCTTCCTCTCGGCAGGCTTTCAAAAAACGGAACCTGTCACGGCCCGCAGAACAGAATGACGCAGTTCACAAAGCCCGAACAGCTTACAATGATGAGTCTTTGGGGCATTTTCAGAAGTCCGCTGATGATGGGCGGCAATATGCCTGAAAATGATGAATGGACCTTATCCCTGCTCACCAATGACGAATATATGAAAATGCACCGCACATCATACGGCGCACATCAGCATTCAAGAAATGAGAAAAACGGCAAGGGCGATATCATCTGGATATCAAACGGCAAAGGCTGTAAGTATACTGCTCTTTTCAATACAAGAGACAAAGAAGCTGCAATAAAGCTTGATCTCACTGAAATTCTTATGCCTGATGAAAAATACAACGTTTATGATATATGGAATAAAAAAACCTATTCAGATGTAAAAAACACTTTTAAAGCAACAATCGCTCCACACGGCGCAGGACTTTATAAAATAACATCGTAAAGGAGAAAAAATGAAAATTAAACCTTTCAGTATTTACAGCCATTGCAACACAATAAGAGGAATCATACTTAAACCTGAAAATTCAGCAATCCCCTGCAAAGCCGTAATTGTCAGTCACGGATTTGCAAGTAATATGATGATTACATTCGGATATGCAAAAAACTTTGTTAAAGCAGGATATATTGCTGTTCTTTACGATTTCTGTATGTCAGGAAGCGGTATAAGCAGCGGAAAGAGCACAGGTATGAGTGTACTTACCGAAAAAGAAAATTTAATTGATGTAATCGACTATATCAAACATCTGGATTTTATTGATAAAAACGATATATCACTTGCAGGCTGCAGTCAGGGCGGACTTGTTTCCGCACTTGCGGCATCAGAGCGTCAGGAGGATATCGAACGATTGTTTCTCTATTATCCTGCTCTTTGTATTCCCGACGACGCAAGAAGAGGACATATGATTTCTGCAAAATTTGACCCTGATAATGTTCCTGAGAAATTCTATGCACTCTTCATAAAGCTCAGCCGCAAATACGCAGATGATGCAAAAAAACTTGATCCTTACAAGGAAATAAGCATATTTAAAAAACCGGTTTTTATTGTTCACGGAATTGAGGACAAGCTGGTCAGCATTGCGTATTCAAGAAAGGCACAGGAAGAATATACTGACTGTAAGCTTATTGAGGTTCACGGCGATCACGGGTTTATATTTAAGGGATTTAAGACAGCTGAAAAAGCAACACTTAATTACATTAAAAATATCCGTAAATAAAAAACAGGAAAGAGTGATTTCACACTCTTTCCTGTTCTTTTTATAAAACTAAAATCAAGCATTTTCTGCCAAAGATTTTTTATTTACACTCCTCATAACAAAAACAAACATCACAATACTCATTACTACACAGACAAAATCTGCAGTTGCCTGTGCCCAGATAATTCCGTCAAGTCCAACCAGCTTGTTAAGAATAAAGAGCAGAGGAATATAGATAATGCCCTGTCTGCCGACGGAGAGAATGAAGGTCTGTATACCCTTTCCCATTCCCTGAAAGGCAAAGTTGAGTACAAACATAATACCTATAACCGGACCTGGTGTCATAATCGCTGTTAACATCTTTACACCAAGATCAACCACCTCAGCATTATCAATAAACATACTGATAACGTTTTCTCTGAATACAAGATAGAACAGCATCATCACGGTACCAATAACAATATTGCAAACGATACTGAATCCCATACATTTTTTCATTCTGGTATAATTTTTTGCACCATAGCAATATCCAATAAGGGGCTGTACTCCCTGACCCAATCCAATCTGAAGCATAACAACAAGCATATTCGCTTTCATCGCAACACCCATTGCTGCAACTGCATTGTCACCATAGCTTACCAGAACAATGTTAACAATAATATTGCTTAAGCTCATTAAAAGTCCGTTAAGACAAGCAGGCAATCCGACATTGATAACACCTTTTGCAATACCGTTTTTCATTGAGAATCTTTTTGGAGTAATACTCAGAATGCTTTTGCCCCTGAGGAAATAAACAAGAAAAAACACAACACTGAAAACATTACCGAGCACAGTTGCTATTGCCGCACCTGCAACCCCCATATCAAAACCGAACGGCAAGGTGATGCCAAAAAGCTTATCCCCTGAGTCAAGTATAAAGATAGGGTCTAAAATTACGTTTACAATCTGTCCTAAAACGGAACCAATCATAGATGTTTTAGCAGCACCCTCACCCCTGACGAGATTACATACCTGTCTCTTATACACATCTCCGAGCCCACGAGACTAAGGCGAATCTC
>UQVI01000206.1 GCA_900544515.1 uncultured Oscillospiraceae bacterium
GTCGTCGGCAGCGTCAGATGTGTATAAGAGACAGATCTAAAAGAGGTTATACCTTTTGAATTAGGAGGATTAATATGCCTATTATTTCAGAAGAGAATAAGGAATTATGTGAAAAGCTTTGGAATGAATATGAGCCTCGCTTAAGACAGCTTTGCCGCAAAAAGCTTGACAGCTATCTTACAGAAGCCGATGAGGTTGTTTCCGACGCATATCTGATTTTATGCAAGGCATTTGCAGAGGAAAAAGAAATCAAGAATCCTGTTGCGTGGCTTTATGGTACAGTAAACAATCTCATTAAAGAGAAGTATGCTGAAATCAAAAAGCACAAGGAGAAAGAGACAAGTCTTTTCAATTATGACAATCAGCTTATGTATGACATTCCTTATACATTTGATTTTCTTGAGGAAATTGTCAGCGATTACAGAATTGAGGACTCTCGCCTTGATATCATCAACAATTCATTATCTGAAGATGAAGCACAATTGCTTGAATACATTTACGAAGATGGTATGAGCTATAAGAAAATAGCAAAGCTTTATGATACCACTGAAGATGCTATTAAGCAGCGTGCTTACCGACTTCGCAAAAAGATACACAAATTCGTAAAAATCGAATCAGAAAAATTTATTTAAAATTTTGTGTTACCTTTTTGCAGAGCAACAACGATAATAAAGAGGTGAGAATTGATGACAAAAGAAACATTGATGAAAATATTAAATGAAAAATCAATGTCATTTTCTGAAAAAGAAATACATGATATGATGGACGCTGAGCTGGAAAAAAGCCCTGAGGAAATGGATACCCATTTCGTTGATTTGTGTCTTGATGTCCTTGACGGCAAGTACGGTGAGGGTTACTATGTAACCGACAGAGAAAATACGGAAAATGCCGATAAAGACGATGAAACCAAGAAGGCTGAATTAAGGAAAAAGCGTCTCAAAATTTCAAGGAATTTATTGATAGCGGCAGTGGTAACTACCATTCTGACTTTCTCTGCAACAGCAGGTGCAAAGGCTGTTTTTGTAAATGCGGATGAAAATCTGGTAACTTACATCACAAACCATTTCAATATTGATTTAAAGCAGAATGCAATGGAAGATGATACGCTCAACATTGTGGATGATCTTCACACGGATGGAATTGAAAATGTTGTTTTGCCAACTGCAATTGTTAATGATGAATATGTTGTATCTAATTACAATCATTCTGATGACTGTACAAATTTTGATATAGAAAACAAAAACACAAAGATAACAGGTTCTCTAAACATATTCCACTATAATGAAGATTATGAATTTTATGTTGGTCAATTCGGAATCAACGACGAATATTTTGCTGTTGATCAGGCAAAATGCGACATTGCTAAGGTTTTAGTTCTTAAATCAGAAAACCATATTGCCATTGTTTATGCTTATGACAATAATGAATATACTATCACTCTGGATAACTGTGATTCTGATACCGCCATGAAAATTGCTGAAACGATAGGAGTACAGAAATGAGAAGAGTTTTAAAAAGTATTTCATTGATTTTATTATCATTAGTTATGATTATCCCCTCCATTACAGCCTTTGCCGCTGAAGAAGAGGTACCTGAATGTCAGGACATAACCATGAGCGATGAGGAGATTGACGAATTCCTTGCACCCTATATGGTTGACAATACTATGTCCCGTGCATCGGGATTAATAACAGCTTATGGTATGGGTATTCAGAAAAGCGGAACAAGCCTGAAAATTGTAGGAAAAACCGCTTGTGCATCCGGTGTAACAAAATGCGGAATTATTGACATAGTAATTCAGCGCAGACTGAGATCAACTGATAGTTGGACAAAATACACTTCAATTGAAGATAAGTATAATAGTTCTACTGGATGTGTATTAACAACGTCTATTACAGTACCAAGTGGATATCAGTATCGAATCAGCTGTACACATTATGCAAAGAAGGTTTTATCAACCGAAAAAATTCCAAATATTTCAAACATTGTGACAATGTAAAGCAAAAAGGAAGGATAGATTTATCTATCCTTCCTTTTTATTTTGTATCAGCGTGCTTTCCCTTTTCTTTTCACGGAAGCTTTTGCCGTAATACTTTTTCAAAAGCCGCTGAGTCTGACGTTCACACACACCGATTCTGTCAGACAGCTCTGTAAGCGTCAAATCAGGAATATACAAAAAAGCCTGTTCAATAATGACAAACCTGCGTTCATTGAGACTGTCTGTGATTGCATAATCACTGAACGCTTCCGGCAGCAGTCGTCTTGAGATATCCGTCAGAAGCTTCATTGCAAGACCGTTCACTGCACTTTTATAATCAACCCTTTGATTTCTGTATTCGGAAAGTATTTCCTCTGCAATGCTGTTATCAAAGCTCTTAAAAAAACAAAAATGATTTTCAAGAAAGGTTGACGAAATCGCATTTGCCTTTTTTGTATCAACCGTCTGAAACATTAGGAAAACATCCTTAACTGGATTTGTCTTATCCGCTTTTTGCTCGTGATAAATATCAGGGCCTGTAATAAAAAAGTCTCCTGCTTCGAGATGATACAATTTAGTATCGGTAATCAGCTCACCACTGCCGCCGAGAATAAAATGCAGTTCGTAGCTGTTTTTTGAATGGGCGTGACGCGGTATATCCTCTCCAAGAGGTCCTCCACCTATATCCGTAATATCAAAAGTCACATTATTCCATATAAAACGAATCATAAAATCACCCAAACGATATTAACACAAATACGACATTTTTTCAATTATAATGTCGTATTTTTATCTGTCTCTTATACACATCTGACGCTGCCGACGACTAG
>UQVI01000207.1 GCA_900544515.1 uncultured Oscillospiraceae bacterium
GAGATTCGCCTTAGTCTCGTGGGCTCGGAGATGTGTATAAGAGACAGGTTATACACTATTCTTTTGTAATTCTTTTTACAACCTCGTCTGCCTCACTGTAAATCTTTTCAATATCAAGGCAAGGGAATTCACCGTTTTCATAAAGGATTTTTCCGTTTACCATAGTGAGCTTGACGCAGTCCTTTGAGCCGCTGTACACAAGATTCTTAGTAACATTGTGTACAGGCTGCATACTCGGTTTCTTTAAGTCAATAACGATTAAATCAGCCTTTTTACCCTCATCAATGCAGTCGCAATCGTTCAGTCCCATACATCCTGCTGAACCGACTGTTGCCATTTTCAGAACCTCATTTGCATCTGTTGACGCAGCATCCTTGTTTTTGATTTTCTGCAGTACGCAGGTGAGATACATTTCTCTGAACATATCAAGACCATTGTTTGAGCTTGGTCCGTCAGTACCTATGGCAAGGTTTATGCCTTTTCTTATCATTTTTTCAACAGGTGCCACACCGGAGGCAAGCTTGCAGTTTGAACCGCTGTTGATTACTGCATAAACACCGTGCTTTTTATAAATATCAAGGTCCTCATCACACACCCATACACTGTGGAAAGCACCGCCGCCGTAGTTGAAAAGTCCCAGCTTTTCAAAAAGCTCAGTGGGTGTTTTGTTATAGTTATGTATGCAGTTCTGCGTTTCCTCCATCGTTTCGCTGGAATGCATAAAGACAGGTGTCTCATATTTTTCGGCAAGCTTTGAAATGCCCTTCATAATGCTTTCATCAGTGGTGTATTCTGCATGAAAGCCTAATTTATATGAAATCAGATCATCATAATGATTATATCTGTTGTAGTAATCCTCAAGCAGCGGCACAGATTCCTTGAAATTGTTTACCGCACCGCACATAACAGTCCTGAAGCCTGTTTCAACACTTGCCTTTGCCATATTTTCAGGGAAATAGTACATATCAAAACAGGCGGAAATTCCGCCGGTAAGATATTCTGCAAAAGCAATTTTTGAAAGCTTGTAAACATCATCACCTGTGAGCAAATCCTCAAGAGGGAAGATTTTGTTATACAGCCATTCCTGTAAAGGCAAATCATCACTGAAGCTTCTGCCGAAGGTCATCGCACTGTGGGTGTGCGCATTCTTAAAGCTTGGCATCAGCAGATTGCCCTGCAAATCAATTTCTCTTTCAAAGACAGTATTTTCGCTGTCTTTTTTTGTTTTACCCACATATGCAATTTTACTGCCGTCAACCCATACCTCACCATTATCAATGATATCAAAACCATTATTCATTGTGAGTATTTTACCATTATAAAATCGTATCATTTCAGTGTCTCCTTCAGGCTTTTTGAAAATGGGGGATAGGCAATACCCTTATCTGTTATGATTGCCGTGATAAGAGAATTGTCAGTAACATCAAATGCAGGATTAAAGCATTTTGTTTCAGGCAGAGCAGTCGGCTTTTCAAAATACTTTTCCTTGATTTCCTCTTTGTCACGCTCTTCGATTATAATGTCGTCACCGCTTTTGCAGTTGAAATCCACTGTGGAGTATGGACCTAAAACATAAAAGGGTATGCCGTAGTATTTTGCCAGTACTGCCACACCGCTTGTTCCGATTTTATTCGCCGTGTCACCGTTTGCCGCCACTCTGTCACATCCCACCAGAACAGCGTCTATCATACCTTTTTTCATAACAAGGCTTGCCATATTATCACAGATAAGAGTAACATCAATCCCTGCTTTTTCAAGCTCATAGGATGTCAGCCGTGCACCCTGCAGGATCGGTCTTGTTTCATCACTGTATACCTTGAAATCATATCCCTTTTCCTTGCCTAAAATCAGCGGACCCAAGCCTGTTCCGTATTTGCTTGTGGCAAGCTCTCCTGCGTTGCAGTGGGTGAGTATTCCGTCACCGTCTTTTAACAGTGACAGTCCGTATTCACTGATTTTACGGCACATTTCAATATCCTCATTATGAATTGCAATTGCCTCTTCAATGAGGCTTTTTTTCTCCTCAAAGGCTTTTACCATTCTCGCCGTTGCCCAGCTGAGATTAACAGCCGTAGGCCTTGATGAATCAAGATATTCTTTCAGTTTGTATATGTCCGTGCCTGCAGAAAACTGAGCCATTGCATACCCTGCAAAAATACCGATTGCAGGTGCTCCTCTCACCATAAGTGTTTTTATGGCACCATAAGCCTGCTCCTTGCTTGTGATTTCCACCCACTTTTCTTCATTGGGGAGCAGTGTCTGGTCCAGTATAAAAAGTCTATTGTCAATATATTTTAAATTTTCCATATTAAAAATTACCTGCTGATTTTTTTATCAGATTTTTAAATATCGGTGTAATCCTGTTCGCCGTTTCAGTTACCTCTTCGCTCGTGATAGGTGTCTTGCTGATACCGCAGGCAAGGTTAGTGATAACACTGATACCGCATACTTCAAATCCGCAGTGCTTTGCTGCCTGTGCTTCAATTGCCGTGCTCATTCCAACCGCATCCGCACCGATTGTCTTAGCCATTCTAATCTCTGCAGGCGTTTCAAAATTAGGTCCGCGAAACTGCAGATAAACGCCTGATTTCACCTCAGTGCCTTCCTCTTTGGCAGTTCTTTTTATTATATCTCTCAGCCTTTTTGAATACACTTCACTCATATCAGGGAAACGTAAGCCAATTTCATCATCATTTTTTCCGACAAGAGGAGACTCCACAAAGCTTGAAATATGATCGTCAATTACCATTAAATCACCCTGTCTCTTATACACATCTGACGCTGCCGACGACTAGTCGAGTGTAGAT
>UQVI01000208.1 GCA_900544515.1 uncultured Oscillospiraceae bacterium
ATATTGCCTATAATATATGTTATAATTCCACTTTGATGATTAGAAAAATTTGTTAGGAGGTCATAATTATGGCACTTAAATCATCTAATAAAATTGATACAAATACTTATGAAATTGAGGTTACAGTTACACCTGAGGTTTTCACTGAGGCTTGTAAGTCTGCATATATGAAACAGAGAAAATCCATTCAGCTTCCTGGCTTCCGTAAAGGTAAGGCTACTCAGGGTATGGTTGAAAAGGTTTACGGCGAGGGTGCATTTTATGAGGAAGCACTTGAAATTGTATATCCTGAAGCTGTTACAGCAGCAATCAGTGAGGCTGAACTGAGAACTGTTGATCAGCCATATGATCTCGAAGTTCCTGTTATGAGTAAGTCTGAGGGCGTTGAGATGAAGATGAAAGTCACAGTTTATCCTGAGGTTAAGCTTGGTGAGTACAAGGGTCTTTCTGCGTCAATGCTTCCTACTGAAGCAAGTGACGAGGATGTTGACAAGGAACTTGAAAATATGCGTGACAGAAATTCACGTCTTGTTTCTGTTGAGGACAGAGCAGCAGAGATGGGTGATACTGCCGAGATTGATTTTGAAGGCTTTGTTGACGGTGTTGCTTTTGACGGAGGCAAGGGTGAAAACTATCCTCTTGAGCTTGGTTCAGGTTCATTTATTCCTGGTTTTGAGGAGCAGGTTGCAGGTCATAAGATTGACGAGGAATTTGACGTAAACGTAACTTTCCCTGAGGAATATGCAGCAGAGCTTGCAGGCAAGGATGCTGTTTTCAAGTGTAAAATTCACGAAATCAAGACTAAGGAAATGCCTGAGCTTGATGATGAGTTTGTAAAGGATGTATCTGAATTTGATACGCTTGATGAGCTTAAGGCTGATATCAAGAAGCAGATTACAGAGAAGAAGGAAGCTGAAGCTAAGACTGATTTTGAAAATCAGCTTATTGAGCAGGTTGTTGAAAATATGGAATGTGAAGTTCCTGAGTGTATGTTCGATCACAGAACCGATGAAATGATTCAGGACTACAGCTACCGACTTCAGATGCAGGGCATTGACCTTAATACATATCTGTCCTATCTTGGTCAGGATATGGATTCTTTCAAGGCGTCATTCAGATCAGGTGCTGAAAATCAGGTTAAGGCTTCTATTGCTCTTGAAGCAATTGTTGACGCTGAGAAAATTGAAGCTACTGAAGAGGAAATCGACGCTGAAATTGCAAAGCTTGCTGAGCAGTATCAGATGGAGGCAGAGCAGATTAAGAACGCTGTTCCTGCTGATCAGATTGCAACAGATATTAAAACAAGAAAGGCTGTTGAGCTTGTTGTAAGCTCTGCAAAGAAAGCCTAATATTTAACAAAGGATAGTGATTAATATGGCATTGGTACCATATGTTCTTGAACAGACAAGTGCCGGCGAAAGATCTATGGATATCTATTCACGCTTATTGAGTGACAGAATTATTGTTCTTTCCGATGAGGTGAATTCAACAACTGCGTCTCTCGTAGTTGCACAGCTTCTGTTCCTTGAAGGACAGGATAGTGAGAAGGATATCAGCCTTTACATCAACAGTCCCGGCGGCTCTGTTACCGATGGACTTGCAATTTATGATACTATGCAGTATATCAAGTGCGATGTATCAACCATTTGTATCGGTATGGCTGCATCTATGGGTGCGTTCCTTCTTTCAAGCGGTGCAAAGGGTAAGAGAATTGCGCTTCCAAATAGTTCAATCCTTATTCATCAGCCTTTGATTGGCGGCAATGGTCTTACAGGTCAGACAACTGATATTGAAATTGCAGCTAAGAATTTGGTTCAGACAAAAGAAAGACTGAACAGAATTCTTGCTCAAAACTGCTCAAAGACTGTTGACGAACTTGCAAAGGATACGGATAGAGATAATTGGATGACTGCCGAAAAGGCACTTGAATACGGTCTGATTGACAAGGTAATTGACAGAAGATAATACTAATTAGATATAGAGGTAGGTTTTATGGCACGTGATGATTCACGCGGCAATGTTGCCAGATGTGCTTTTTGCGGAAAGTCTGAGGCAATGGTTCACAAGTTAATTGAGGGTCCCGGTGTTTATATTTGTGACGAATGTGTTTCTTTGTGTCACGATTTAATTATGGAAACCGAATCGCCCAATGTCCCTCACAGATCTTCAAAAGCCAATAACGATTCCGTTCTGCCGAAGCCTGAGGAAATCAAGGCAAGGCTTGATGAATATGTTATTGGTCAGGATGATGCCAAAAAGGCTCTTTCGGTAGCTGTTTACAATCATTATAAACGTATTTACAGCACAAGCAATAACAGCGATGTTGAGCTCCAGAAGAGTAATATTATGCTTATCGGTCCTACCGGTGTGGGAAAAACGATGCTGGCTCAGACTCTGGCAAAGATACTTAATGTGCCTTTTGCCATTGCAGACGCAACGACTCTTACTGAGGCAGGTTATGTTGGTGAAGATGTCGAGAACATTCTTTTAAGACTTATCCAGGCTGCAGATTTTGATGTGGAGAGAGCAGAACACGGAATCATTTATGTTGACGAGATTGATAAGATTTCACGTAAAAGTGAGAATCGTTCCATAACTCGTGATGTAAGCGGTGAGGGTGTTCAGCAGGCATTGCTCAAAATTTTAGAAGGCACTGTTTCCAATGTTCCTCCGGGAGGGGGAAGAAAGCATCCTCAGCAGGAATTTATTCAGATTGATACAAGCAATATTCTGTTTATTTGCGGCGGTGCGTTTGACGGAATGGAAACTGTCTCTTATACACATCTCCGAGC
>UQVI01000209.1 GCA_900544515.1 uncultured Oscillospiraceae bacterium
GCGTCAGATGTGTATAAGAGACAGCCCATATGCAGGTGAGCTTGTGTTTACTGCATTTTCCGGCTCACATCAAGATGCTATCAATAAGGGCAAAATGTATATGGAGGAAAGCGGTACGGATATGTGGGAGGTACCGTATCTCCCTATTGACCCTGCTGATGTAGGTAGAGAGTATGAGCCGATTATCCGTATCAATTCACAGAGCGGTAAGGGTGGTACAGCTTATATCCTTGCTAATGAGTACGGTATCAAGATGCCGAAGGCTATGCATCCTGAATTCGGAGCGGTAGTGCAGAAAGCTTGTGACGAAAAGGGAAAGGAACTTAAAACATCTGAAATTTTCGACCTGTTCCAGAAGGAATATAGAAATGTATGCGGTCCTTACAGACTTCTCAATTATAAAATCAGCGAGGAAAAGAACGAGGCTGATTATTTAACTTCCGTTCATTTCACAGGTGAGATTAAGTACAAGGATAATGCACCTGTTAAAATTGAGGGTACAGGCTCAGGTCCTATCGGTGCATTTTGCCAGGCAATGAATAAGGTAGGACTTACAGGCTATGAGTTTGTGGATTACAGTGAGCATGCTATTGCTGTCGGTTCTGACTCAAAGGCTATCAGCTATATTCATCTTAAGAACCCGCAGGGTAAGGATGTGTTTGGTATCGGTGTAAGCCATAATATCAGTTATGCATCAATGAAGGGTATTGTTTGTGCAATCAACCGTGACCAGGCTGACACAATGCGTGACGACACAATGCCGGGCATTTTCGATGTTTGCTGATATATACAGGAGGACAAATTATTATGAATAATTATAAAATTACAGTATTAAAGGGTGACGGAATTGGTCCTGAAATCGTGGATGAGTGTATTAAGGTTCTGGATAAGGCAGGGGAGAAATTCGGCTTTTCTCTTGACTATGATTACCAGCTTTTAGGCGGTGCCGCTATTGATGAATACGGCAAGCCTTATCCTGAGCAGACAGAGACTTCCTGCAAGGCAGCAGACGCTGTGCTTTTAGGCTCAGTAGGCGGTCCTAAGTGGGATACACTTCCAAGCGAAATCAGACCTGAAAAAGGACTCCTTGCAATCCGTGAGTCACTTGGCTTGTTTGCAAATCTTCGCCCTGCAAAGATTTTTGCTCCGCTGAAATCAGCATCTCCTCTTAAGCCTGAGATTATCGGTGATGAGCTTGATATTCTCATTGTACGTGAGCTTACAGGCGGTATCTATTTCGGTGACAGAGGAACATATGAGGAGAATGGCGTTGTCGGTGCGTATGATACCGAGCGTTACACTTATCCTGAAATCAAGCGTATTGTCAAGGCAGGCTTTGAATATGCTATGAAGCGTAATAAAAAGCTTACCTGTGTTGATAAGGCGAATGTGCTTGATTCTTCCAAGCTCTGGAGAAAGGTTATGGAGGAAGTAGGAAAGGATTATCCGGAGGTTGAGATTTCTTATATGTATGTTGACAACTGTGCAATGCAGCTTGTACGTAATCCTAACCAGTTTGATACAATTGTAACATCAAATATTTTCGGTGATATTTTATCCGACGAAGCATCTATGATTTCGGGTTCAATCGGTATGCTTGCATCTGCATCTCTTGCTGAGGGTACATTCGGTATGTATGAACCGATTCACGGTTCTGCGCCTGATATTGCAGGACAGGGCAAGGCGAATCCGCTTGCTACCATTCTTTCAGGTGCAATGATGCTCAGATATTCACTTGGTGAAAGTGAAGCTGCCGATGCAATTGAAAAGGCAGTTGATACTGCTCTTACTAAGGTGAGAACACCTGATATTGCAGAGGACGGACTTGAAACCGTAAACACATCACAGATGGGTGATATGGTAGCATCATTATTATAATCTGTATTATGAAAGCCGAAGGTTGTTTGATAACCTTCGGCTGATTTTTTAGAAAGGATTGAGTTTTATGAGCGATTGGAATTCTGAGCAGTATTTAAAATTCAAGGCAGAACGCACGCAGCCATCCATTGATCTGGTGAATAGAATTGATGTTGAAAATCCACAGCGTATTCTTGATATCGGATGCGGTCCTGGAAACAGTACGGCAGTATTAAAAAAGCGTTTTCCTGATGCATATATTCTCGGCGTGGACTTTTCACCCAATATGATTGAAAAGGCTAAGGCTGATTACCCCGAGCTTGATTTTATGCTTTTTGATGCATCAAAGGATTTTGATAAATTAGAGGGCAAATTTGATATAGTGTTTTCAAATGCCTGTATTCAGTGGATACCGAATCATAAAAAGCTGCTCGCAGATATGATGCATATACTGAATGATAAAGGCGTTATGGCGGTGCAGGTGCCTTTTCAATTTAATCAGCCTATGCATAAAATTGTGGATGAGGTTGCATCAAGAAAGGAATGGAAAACTTTTATTCCCTTTGAAAAGGTGTTCAATATCCTTAGGGAAGAGGAATATTTTGACTTGCTTTCAGACATTTCTTCTGATTTTTCAATGTGGCACACTGTCTATTTTCACCGTATGCCGTCTCAGCGAAGCATCATTGAATGGTACCGCTCAACAGGTCTGAAGCCTTATTTGGATGTTTTGCCGGATGATAAAAAGACAGAGTTTGAAAATGCTGTTTTTGAAGAGGTGAAAAAGGCTTATCCTGTTCAAAAAAACGGCGAGGTGATTTTCCGCTTTCCGAGATTATTCTTTATTGCAAATAAATAATTTTATGATTGATTTCATGATCTGTCTCTTATACACAT
>UQVI01000210.1 GCA_900544515.1 uncultured Oscillospiraceae bacterium
GTTCTTAATCAAGGCACAAAAACGCAGGAATACTTTTTGTATTCCGAGTATTTTTTACACTGAATAAGGGCAAATAGGACAATTTAAACCAGAGTTTGAATTACTCTTTATTGCCTATAGAGAGATAATATGAAGGGGACAGCAATATGATAAAGATTACACCGGATACCACACTGAAGGACGCAATGGTCAACCCAATGGCGAAAGACGTTCTGGAAAAGCTGATGATGGCTTTAAGACTTCCTTCCTCAATGCTGGAAAGCAGGATTATGAGTAAGCTGAAATTAAAAACGCTTACAAAAGCTACTGCCGGATTGCTTGATAAAAAAACAATTCAATTGGTCTGTGATATGTTTAATCTTGAGAAAAACGAGGTTATCACTGATAAGGGAGAACTGACGGAAAAGTGGTGGAAAGAGGCTGTAATTTATCAGATTTATCCACGTTCTTTCAAGGATAGTAATGGCGACGGTATCGGTGATTTAAGAGGTATTATTGAAAAGCTTGATTACCTTAAGGACTTAGGTATCACCGCAATCTGGTGTTCACCTTTTTATGATTCTCCGAACGATGATAATGGATATGATATCCGTGATTATAAAAAAATTATGGCCGAGTTCGGTACAATGGAGGATTTTGACGAGCTCCTTGATGAGATTCATAAGCGTGATATGAAGCTGATTGTGGACCTGGTTGTGAATCATACCAGTGATGAGCATGAGTGGTTCAAAGCGGCACTTAAGTCAAAGGACAATCCTTATCACGATTATTATATCTGGCGTGATGCCACAGACGCAGGCAAAACGCCGCCGAATAACTGGATATCATTGTTCAAGGGCAGTGCGTGGAATTATTATGAACACCTTGATCAGTGGGCAATGCACCTGTTTTCTAAAAAGCAGATGGATCTGAACTGGGAGAATGAAAAGGTAAGAGAAAGCGTTTATGAGATGATGCTTTGGTGGCTTGATAAGGGTATTGACGGCTTCAGAATGGATGTTATCAACTTTATCAGCAAGACAGATGGCTTGCCGGATGCGAATGCTTTTCTCGGTGTGATGACAGGCTACAAGGGTGCGGAATACTATTTCTATGGGCCGAGACTTCACGAATTCCTGCACGAAATGAGAGAGAAAACCTTTGGCAACTATGATGTTTATACTGTAGGCGAATGCGGCGGCGCAGGTATAGAAATGGATAAAATGCTTACGGCTGATTTCAGAGGTGAGCTTGATACCGTATTTAATTTTGATTTCCTTATTAATCAGGGACATACAAATTATGACGGCTATGAGTACAGTCTTTATAAGGTAATGCAGGAGTTTGAGAAGTTTCAGACGCAGTACACAAATCATTGCTGGCCGGCTGTATTCTTTGAAAATCACGATAATCCGCGTATTGTTTCAAAGGTGGATAAGACGGATGCCTATCGCGAGGATATATCAAAGGTTTGTGCAGTGATAGAAATGACACTGCGCGGTACACCTTACATATATCAGGGTCAGGAAATTTCTATGGGTAATGGCGATTTTGACTGCATTGAGCAGATAGATGATGCTGAGGCTAATGGTGTATATAGTGAACGGATTAAAAAAGGCAGATCTGCCGATAAGGCATTTAAGCGTGCCAAAACAGGTACACGTGATAATGCAAGAACACCTTTCCATTGGAGTGACAGTGAGAATGCAGGTTTTACCACAGGTACTCCCTGGATGAAAATTACAGGCGATTACCGCCGCTTTAATGCAGAGGATGAATCGCGAAGAGAGGACAGTGTTCTCAATTTCTATAAAAAAGCCATTTTTCTCAGACGTGAAAACAAAGCACTGGTTTATGGTGAGTTTATTAAAATTGAGGATATTCCGTCACCGCTCTATTGCTATTTCAGAGAATATGGTGATGAGAGCTATTATGTTGAGCTTAACTTGGGCAGAGCACCTATGGAGCATCCTGTGGATACAAGCGAAATGGAACTCGTTCTGTCTACAAAAGGAAAAACAGCAGATAAGCTGAGAGCATTTGAGGGCAATGTTTATAAGCTGAAATAAATCCTTTAATTAAATCAGACAATATAAAACAGGTGTAGATTTTTCCACACCTGTTTTTTATATGCATTACGCTTTATTTGATTTTTTTCTTCCTGTAAATATTGAAATACCGAAGATTGCAATCAGCATCGCACAGGCAAAGCCCATCCAGAAAATCAGTGTTGCTTTGCTCTGCTGAGCAAAGGTATCGTAATAGCCTTTGAGATATATGATGCATACAATCAGTGGCAGAATGTACTGCATATAAAGTCTTATCCATTTCGGGAATTTTGCTCCTTCGCCGGTGTTCGCCTCACGCAGGAAATTTTCAAAACCCCAGCCATTCTTTCTGACACAGAACATTACAAAAACAAGTGATCCAAGCGGAAGAAGATTATATGAAACAAGGAAATCCTCAAGGTCCATTATTGTTGTTCCGCTACCGAGAGGTTCAATTTTGGAAAGCAGGTTAAAGCCGATAATTGCAGGAATGGAAAGTATTGTGATTAAAACAAAATTGATTCCGACTGACTTTTTTCTGCTCCAGCCATTCATATCAATAAATGCTGCAATTATATTTTCAAACACAGCAACAATTGTTGACAATGCTGCAAAGGACATAAATACTGTCTCTTATACACATCTCCGAGCCCACGAGACTAAGGCGAATCTCG
>UQVI01000211.1 GCA_900544515.1 uncultured Oscillospiraceae bacterium
ACGAGATTCGCCTTAGTCTCGTGGGCTCGGAGATGTGTATAAGAGACAGGCGTCAGGAGGATATAGCCAATTATCTTCAAACATCCGGTCAGGCATATGGTATGTATGAGAATGGCAAACGCAATCTGCCTATTGAATACTTAATCAAGCTGTGTGAATTTTATGATGTAAGCTCGGATTACATATTGGGAATAAGTGATAAAAAATAACAGGACTTGTTCAAACCAAGTCCTGTTATTTTTTATGCTGTAAATTATAATGCAGCCTTTGCAGTCTCAACAAGTGTTGTGAATGCAGCAGGATCTGAAATAGCAATTTCAGAGAGCATCTTTCTGTTAAGATCAATACCTGCCTTCTTAAGACCATTCATAAATGTTGAATAGTTTGTACCATTGAGCTTGCAGGCAGCGGAGATACGAGTAATCCAGATTCTTCTGAAATCTCTCTTCTTCTGCTTTCTGCCGATGTATGCATACTGACCGCTCTTCATTACAGCCTGCTTAGCTGTTTTGAAAAGACGATGCTTTCCGCCGTAATAACCTTTAGCTGCTTTTAATACTTTCTTTCTTCTCTTACGAGTTGCCATAGCACCCTTAATTCTTGCCATTTTGATATACCTCCGAGTTTATAGTTTAGCCTATTCTATATAAGCGAATTATTCTTATTTATAAGGAACAAGTCTCTTGCACTGCTTCTGGTTTGTAACATCAGCAACTGCAGTCTTGCGAAGATTTCTCTTACGCTTAGTTGACTTCTTAGTAAGAATGTGTGAGGTATAAGCATGAGCACGCTTAACCTTGCCGCTCTTTGTTGTCTTAAAACGCTTTTTAGCGCCACTGTGTGTCTTAATCTTTGGCATAATTATTCCTCCGTATAAATTAATTACTTACCTTGCTTAGGTGACAGGAACATAAGTATCTGTCTGCCCTCAAGCTTAGGTGCCTTATCAACATTTGCCTCTTCCTCAACTGCTGCGGCAAAGCGCTTCATATTCTCAACGCCGAGCTCTGAATGAGCCATCATTCTGCCCTTAAGACGGATAGATACCTTGAGCTTATGACCTGCTGCAAGAAATTTTTTCGCCTGATTAACCTTAGTGTTGAAATCGCCGACATCAATGGTAACAGAGAGACGAATTTCTTTCATCTCAATCTGCTTCTGATTTTTACGGTTTTCCTTTTCACGCTTTGACTGCTCATAACGATACTTTGAATAGTCCATAATCTTGCATACAGGCGGCTTTGCCTGCGGAGCAATCTTAACTAAATCAAGATCATTATCCTCAGCGATTCTGAGCGCCTCTTTAGAGCTCATAATGCCAAGCTGCTCACCGTCAGCAGAAATTACACGTAATTCCTTGTCTCTGATTTCACCATTAATTTGCTGAGCTTCCTTGCTGATAAAAAACACCTCTTAAATAATAATAACAAATAAAGTGCGAACGCAAAACGCCCGCACTTCAATAATTAAACAAAATAACTATTGCCCATTTAACTTATACGCTGATGGGGAGAACGGCTGCGTTCTTCTTTGTTGTGGCAATATATTAACACACCCAAAAGCATTTGTCAAGTATTATTTTGACACCGCTCTTTTTAAACGGAGCTTTTTAATCACGTTCCATAGGATATAAGCTATAAGACTTATGATTACGGCAAGAGAAACCGTAACCGCAATTCTTGTATACCCTGTTAATGAGTCCAGCTCATATTTTACAATACTCCTTGCAATATTCTGGCAGAGGTAAAGCGGAAGGCTGAACGCACCCAAGAAATAAACAAATTTATTATTATAAATCTTACAGTCAAAATCTCTGCTGAAGGTCAATGTGATTCCCAGCGCCATAAAATAGATTACATAGGAATCATAACTGGTGTGAAATCCGGAGAACATAAAGTACATTGAAACAAGCCAGCAGCCGTTTTCAATGATTATCAAAAGGATTTCCTTTAACTTTGACAGCTCTGCCTCTCTTATTTTTTCACTGATTGCAAAGCAGAAGCAGCCAAGAAGAATCACTGCAACAGCACGTATATTGCAGGAATATGTAAAGGTTGCAAATTCATCACTGACAGGCATTGCACCATATGTTTTCTTCAGATAACCAATCATTAGGGATGAGGCAACAGGTGCAATCACCAGCGTTGTTAAATCAAAGTTTTTCAGCAGCAACGGAAAAATGATTGCAAGCGCCAGAAGCATTGAGCAGATGTACCATTCCACCGTGATGAAGTCACGGTCACACATTCCTGTTCGCTGCAGAAAAAACGCACTCGGTAAACGTTTTACGATATCCATCACAAAATGATTGCCGTAGATAAAAAACAGAACAACGGTAACCATAACAGCAAAAATATGGTAAGGAAGAATTGCATTTATCTTTTTCAGGATAAAGTTAAATGAGTTGCGCCCTACAGTATCTCCGTTCAGTCTGATTTTACTTGCACTTTTCGCAGCGAGAAAGCCTGAAACAAGAAAAAAGAATTCCACACCCGATCTGCCTCTTGCAAATACCGTAAGATAATCATTTATAAAAACATTGCTGCCAAAGGCATCCTTTCCGATATGGAACAATAAAACGGACATACAGAAGAAAAAACGCAGAAGCTCAATCTTTCCGTTCCTTTTTGATTTCATATTAATTCCCATAGCCTTTCCGACTACAAATAGTTCATTAAAAATCACTGATACGCT
>UQVI01000212.1 GCA_900544515.1 uncultured Oscillospiraceae bacterium
CTACACTCGACTAGTCGTCGGCAGCGTCAGATGTGTATAAGAGACAGTATATGCACCGCCGATGATTGTCTGCGGATTGTCTGTATTTCCAAACCCTGCTTTAATCTGATTAAGACCTGACTGAAGCTGAGCAGTATTTGTTTTTACTGTTCTCATTGCGTTTGTCAGTGTATTAACACCTGCCTCAAGCTGAGCAGCCCCTGTTTTTAATTCAGGGAGCTTCTGCTGTAATACGGTAAGGTACTGTACAGCATATGCAAGGTCTGTTTCATTTCCACTTTGCTGATATGTGTTCAGATAATGCATTGCGGCTGTGTAAGTATCACTGAAATCCGTAACAGAGCTGTTAAGTGATTTTGCTCCGTTGTCAAGCGTGCTCAGATTGTCTTCACTTGCCGCATTGTTCAGATATTTTACAGAATCATCAACACCTTGTGATATCTGATTCATACCATTGCTTGCGGTCTGAATTCCGTTGTAAAGAGACTTTGCACCCTGTTCACAAGTGGTCACACCGGCTGTGTATGCTGAGATACCGGAGTTTAAAGCCTGTGCGCCGCTGGAGGCTGAAGATACGCCTGAGGTATAGCTTTCAATTCCTTGAGATAATACTTTGCTTCCGTTATTAAGCTGTGACGCACCTGTATTGAGCTTATTGTTATTAGCGGTTATTGCTTTAAGACCGTTATCAAGTGTGACTGCTCCGTTATTGAGAGCACCCACACCGTCAGCAAGAATAGGTGCACCTGCACCGAGTGTGTTTACTCCGTTTTGGAGCTGTAATAATCCATTGCTTAAATCAACGGCTCCGCCATTTATCTCAGATGCACCGGATGAAAGGGAAGAGGAACCGTCTTTCAGATCCTTTGCACCATTGTTGAGCTTGTCAGTTCCGTCCACTACCTGACTTGAACCATCATAAAGTTGGCTGAAACCGTCCTGAAGTGTACCCATTTCATCAGGTACGCTGTTCAGCTTGGTGCAAAGGGTATTGATGATTTCCTCATCTATTTTACCATTTATTGATTCCTTAATGGTCGGCATTGCATTTTCAAGAATCTGAGCTGCAAGATAATTCTTTTTCTGATTTGCAATATAACTTATTTTACCGTGAATTTTATCCGTATCTGCTGATGCAGTGGATACGGAATCAGAAAGATTTTCAGGGATGATGATTGCCGCATAATAATCATCCTCGAGCACGCCGTTTCTGGCATCTTTTTCATCGGTGAAAATAAATTTTACCGTATTGTTGTCCTTCAGCTCTTCGCAGATTTCGTTGCCCACATTTCTTGATGCTCCGTTGATTTGTGCCCCTTTATCAAGGTTTACTACTGCAACGGGAACGTCGTTCAGACGAGCATACGGATCCCAGAAAGCACTGAGATAAAAGTAGCTGTACAGAAGCGGTATAACGAGTACACCTATGATGATAGCTGCTTTTACTATTGCGTTTGTTTTTTTCTTCTTTACAGACATGATCAAAAACCTCCTTATATAAACAATCTGTAAATCAGTTCATTACGCATTGTATTATAATTCAGAGAAAATGTAACTATACATTTTAATGGAAATGTATAGTTTTTGACAAAACCGTAAATTTGTATAAAAAATAAGAGTCCTGAAGGACTCTTATTAAAATATGAAAATAATATTTAATGCTGATGCAGCGTATTTTGTAAATCCCTAACAGCTACCTCTTTTAAGGTATGGGAATCTTTAATCAAAGTTTTTTCATAGCAGTAACTGATTGCCTGAGTCAGTCCCAGAAGAATGAATAAAAGAATGATTTGTTTCGGTGAATTAAAAATATAGTCTGTCAGTCCGAAAAGAAGATAGGTGAGCATTGATGTAAATACACAGAAAACCAAAGTGAATTTTTTTCCATTGTTTGCATTGATTTCAAGCAGCTTACCAAAGGCACAGCCTATAATGACAAAAAAAAGAATAACACCGATTATACCGAGTTCCATCCAGGTTTCAAGCACAAAATTATGTGCATGCGGTTTGCTTAAATCATATTCATTCAAAAGCACCTGTCCTGTTTCCTCAACGCCGAAGCCGAGCCCCATAAAGAATGCTTTAAGATGCGAGGTAAGATAGTTTATCAGGCTTTCCCAAATCTGAAAGTGTGCTGCTGAGGATTGCCTTGCCTCACTTCCGCCGCTGCCTCCGCCGCTTACCTTGCCGACGGTTTTTAATATAAGACCATATCGTGTGAGAATGGACGGAATGATGACTACAATTGTGGGAATCAGGATTTCAAGCATTGGCTTAGCATATTTTTTTGCAAGAAAGATGAACATAAATATCCAGCCGAAGATTGCAATAAAGCAGCCTGCTCTGGTCATAGTCGAGCTCATTCCGGCACTGATTAGTATGTTGCAAAAAAAGTATGCCAGCTTCTGTTTACCTGTTTTTGCATTCAGAAACAGATAAACAGATATCGGAAAAACGATAATCATATATGTGGCAAGGAGATTTGGATTGGAAAAAAATCCGCTTGCACGAGTTGTCCACATATTTGTGCTGATTTCAAACGGCAGAATATCGTAAACCAGTGTATCCAAGTTTTTATAAAACGGGGTTGTGAGTACAAGCTTTTCAGGTATATATTTAAATCTGTAAAGTGTGTATGTACATCTGTCTCTTATACACATCTCCGAGCCCACGAGACTAAGGCGAATCTCG
>UQVI01000213.1 GCA_900544515.1 uncultured Oscillospiraceae bacterium
CTACACTCGACTAGTCGTCGGCAGCGTCAGATGTGTATAAGAGACAGGTTTATAGCAGTGTAAACATCTTCGTCAAAAATGTCACATACTGCCTTGTATTCCTCAATAGGAAGTGTTTCAAGTGTCAGCCCCTTGTCAATGCATATTGCAACCAGCTCGCCCGTAGCTTTGTAAGCGTCACGGAAAGGGAGACCCTTGCCTACAAGATAGTCAGCACAGTCAGTGGCATTGATAAAGCCCTTTGCAGCCGCATTTCGCATATTATCCTTAAGTACTGTCATTGTGTCAATCATAGGAGTGAATGCGTTAAGACACATTTTAACCGTATCCACTGCATCAAAGATTGCCTCCTTATCCTCCTGCATATCCTTGTTATATGCAAGGGCAATACCCTTCATAACAGTAAGCAGTGTTGTCAGATCACCGAAAACGCGTCCGCTCTTGCCGCGTACAAGCTCTGCAATATCAGGGTTTTTCTTCTGAGGCATAATGCTTGAGCCGGTTGAAAAGGCATCATCAAGTTCAACGAATTTGAATTCCCAGCTGCACCACATGATGATTTCTTCGCTGAAGCGTGAAAGATGCACCATTATAATAGAAAGTGCAGATGCAAGCTCAATACAGAAATCCCTGTCTGATACGCCGTCAAGACTGTTAGCGGAAACATCATCAAAGCCAAGCTGCTCGGCAACCATATTTCTGTCAAGCGGATATGTTGTTCCGGCAAGTGCACCGCTGCCCAGAGGGAGTACATTCATTCTTTTTCTTACATCGCCGAGTCTGTCAATATCTCGGCAAAGCATTGCACAGTATGCCATAAGATGGTGACCAAAGGTGATAGGCTGTGCTCTCTGAAGATGGGTGTAGCCTGGCATAATTGCATCCTTGTTTTCTTCGGCCTTTGTGCACAGAACATCAATAAGCTCTTTAAGCTTTTGGCTGATTTCATCAATTTCCTTTTTCAGCACCATTCTTATATCAAGTGCAACCTGATCATTCCTTGATCTGGCTGTATGAAGCCTTTTTCCTGTCTGGCCAAGTCTTTCGGTAAGCTCACCCTCAATGAAAGTATGAATGTCCTCAGCCTCCATATCAATGGAAAGCTTTCCGCTTTTTATATCATTATATATTTCGCTGAGTCCCTGAACGATTTTTTCGCTCTCACTTTTTTCAATGATACCTGTGGCACCGAGCATTGTTGCGTGTGCAATGCTGCCCTTGATGTCCTCTTCATACATTCTGCAGTCAAATTTGATGGATGAGTTAAAATCATTTGTTTCTTTGGCAAGTTCTTTTTTAAACCTGCCTTTCCATAATTGTGCCATAAAATCACCTTTTCTGTATGAAATGGGCGGATATTGAATCCGCCCTTACAATTTATACGACTATCCGAACTTGGTAGGGGTCGGCGTCCCCGACGACCCTTACTGCATTTCAATAAAGCTGTTGAAAGAATTATTCTTTATCCTCTCTCTGTGCGTCAAGGAGTGCTTTAACCTTGATGGATAAACCGAAGAGGTTGATGAATCCTGCTGAGTCAGCCTGGTTGTAAGCTCCGCCGTCCTCACCGAAGGAAGCGATGTTTTCATCATAAAGAGTATATGGAGAGGTTATACCTGCATTGATGATATTACCTTTATATAATTTCAGCTTAACATCACCTGTAACCGTTTCCTGTGTCTTGTCAACGAAAGCGGTGAGAGCCTCTCTGAGAGGAGTGAACCATAAGCCATTGTAAACAAGCTCACCGAATTTCTGAGCAACAAGCTTTTTGTAGTGTGAAGTTTCACGGTCAAGTGTAATCATTTCGAGAAGCTCGTGTGCCTTGTAAAGGATTGCACCGCCCGGTGTCTCATAAACACCTCTGCTCTTCATACCAACGAGACGGTTTTCAACAATGTCAAGAAGACCGATACCGTTCGCACCGCCAAGTTCATTGAGCTTTTCAACAATTGCAAGTGCTTTCATTTCCTTACCGTCAATTGCGGTAGGTACACCCTTTTCAAAATGAATGGTAACATAAGTAGGCTCGTCCGGTGCCTGTTCAGGAGCAACACCCAGCTCGAGGAAGCCTTCCTTTGAATACAGTGGCTCATTTGCAGGATCCTCAAGGTCAAGACCCTCGTGTGAAAGGTGCCAAACGTTTTTATCCTTCGAATAGTTTGTTTCACGGTTTATTTTAAGAGGAATGTTGTGAGCCTCAGCGTAGTCAATCTCTTCCTCACGTGACTTGATGTCCCATGTTCTCCAAGGAGCGATAATCTCCATCTGCGGAGCGAAAGCCTTGAGAGTAAGCTCAAATCTTACCTGGTCATTACCTTTGCCGGTGCAGCCGTGACAGATTGCGTCAGCACCTTCTTTGATTGCGATTTCGGCAAGACCCTTTGCAATACATGGACGAGCGTGTGATGTGCCGAGAAGATATGTTTCGTAATCGGCGCCTGCCTTAAGACAAGGCCAGATATAGTCCTCAACATACTCGTCTTTTAAATCAAGTACATAAAGCTTTGATGCACCTGTTGCAATTGCTTTTTCTTCAAGTCCGTCAAGTTCTGTGCCCTGACCTACATCACCTGATACTGCAATTACTTCGCAGTTGTTATAATTTTCCTTGAGCCATGGACTGTCTCTTATACACATCTCCGAGCCCACGAGACTAAGGCGAATCTCG
>UQVI01000214.1 GCA_900544515.1 uncultured Oscillospiraceae bacterium
CGGCAGCGTCAGATGTGTATAAGAGACAGATACGTATCTGAATGTTATAATAGTTTTGATTAAACTGATTATTCAGGTATAGCACCTGAGTATAACAAGACAGGAGACGTATTATGGAAATCAGTGAAGTATTCAGATTAATTGAAAAACAGCTTGAAAAAACAAATACCGAGCTTGGCTTCAGCAAATCAGGCAGTGAAGAAAGCAACATAAGTTTTTCAGGTGATAAAGGTATTTACAGAATAGTATATGATGCTCAGACCAGCATTATGGCATTTGAATGTGCCTATGATAACAGTGATGATGCTCAGTTCAACACAATTTCTCGCAGTCTTTTTGATGCTGAAACATATGATGAGCGTGACGCAAAATCACTTGCTAACGAAATAAATGATGAAATCACATCCCTGTTCAACGTAAAAAAACAAGTGAATCTTGACAAGGTTAAAATGCCTAAGGCTGTTTCAAGAACGAAAGCTAAAAACGGTATTGTCAGCTATGATACTGACTCACTGGCAAACCGCTTCGGCACACTCTATCCTGATATGAAGGATGCAATCAAAGAGAACATTGCAAAATACGGTGAATTTCTTCCTGAAACTTTCTTTATGGAAGTGGGCACCGCAAGAGTAATGGATATCATTGCAAACGGCTCAGACGCAGACTGCAAAAAGCTTTTCAGAATGCTCAATGAGATTTATGAGGACGGTATCAATGAGGTGCAGGATATTATCGGTGTAACCATTTTGGGTGAAATGAAAAACGACCCTAAGCTTATGGAGACTGCTGACAAGTATATGTCAGACTATATGTCAGGCCCTGTTCACGAAATCAATAAAATCACAAAGAAGAATAACAGCCTTACAAAGAAGCTCAAAAACCCACCTCCATATAAGCCTAAGAAGAAAAAGAACAACTTTATGCAAAATGCGCTTCAGGCACAGAATATCAATCAATAACAGGAATCATTCAAATGAATCATTATAAAAAAAGATTTATTAAAAGCGGAATCGTTATTCCTATAATAGCGGCAGTTATCGTAACTGCCCTATTTTTTGCGGTAATTTACAATATATCTTTTGCATTTCCGTCATCTGATAAAAGTGTAATTCTTGCTGATTATGAAAAATCAGAAATAATTACACCTGAAACATTGAATATAAAATCCGATAAAATAAAGAAAGCGGAAATACCTGCTTTATCTGCCAATACACTTGTCGGAACGGCAAAAGCAAACGGACAGACTCTTGAGCTTATTTTCAATGCAAATGATGTAAACGCAGTAAAAAAACTCAATATTTCAGAAAACAGCAAGTTGATCGGTGAAACAGGCTGTGTGTTTGCTTCCTGCTATAAACAAAACTCCGACTTTGTTAAATCCCTTAAAACAGGCGATAAAATTAAATTGCAGCTGTTTTACGGAAATTATGAATATGAAGTTATAGATATAAAAACAAGCACCGATCTTTCAGAGGCTGAAAAAGCTGCTGACGGAATAAGCCGTTCACTTGCTATCTGCACTGATAACAGCAGTAGCGTTGGTATTTCAAATCAATATCTTACCGCAGTCTGCAAAATGACTGATGGGAAAATCATTACACAATAGGAGAGAAACGATGTCACTAACAAAGTCAAGAAAAATTCTCTCCGTTATATTAACTGTATTAATAGCACTCGGAGGAATATTATTTTTCAGTTCATCCCTGATAAAATACACCTTGTGCAGTGAAGCTTATATGACGAAAATCTTTTCTTCAGATTCTCTCTATTCACAGTGCAAGGATAACTTTACAGACCGAACAGCGGTTATTGAAGCAAGAAGCGGTATACCTGCTGAAGTTTTTGAGACCATACTTGATAACAGAACCCCTGCTGACAAAACAGCTGTGCAGAGAATCTTCACAGGAAACGATGCATCCCTTTATGATGAAGCTTTGATTGATGAATTCGAAGAGTTATGCCTTGAATATCTTAATGGAAATTCACTTAAATACGACAAAGAACAGGTCCATAACACGGCAATTTATGCTGCAGAGGTTTACTCAGACTGCTTTGGAATACATAATTGCGGAAGGGTACAAACATTTATCAGCAATACAAATTCCCAGTACGGCAAATACGCCTCAACCGGTCTTCTTTTACTGACGGTTTCAATTGCACTTTTGCTCATACTGTTTACGAAAAAGGATTATGTACTGCGAGTGATTTATTCGGCCTTTACTGCAACAGGCTTATCACTGTTTTTGATTGGCATTTGTGCTCTGATTTTCGGTATTGCAAATGAGCTAATGGTTGAACCGCACCACTATGCAGATGCACTTACAAAATCCGTTAACATTGTCCTTATCATTACATCCGTTACAGGTGCAGTTATCACCGCTTTTGCCATTTCAGGCTCAGTTTCACAGTATAAAAAAAGCAAGCATAATCAGTAATCGTAATGGATAGTATATAATAGTTTTAAATAATATAATATATAATAAGAAAACAGAACTGTATTCAGGTATATACAGCTCTGTTTTTTGTTGTTTACAGACAATATAATCGGGACAATATAGGATTTTATATGTATTTCTGACCATTAAAATGTAATCTTTTTCCAATATTTTACGTAAAACTATATATAGTATCTAC
>UQVI01000215.1 GCA_900544515.1 uncultured Oscillospiraceae bacterium
CGCCTTAGTCTCGTGGGCTCGGAGATGTGTATAAGAGACAGATTCTATAATAACTAAAAGGCATTTTCAAGATGTTTTATTGAATTTATTTTATTATCCTCTGTATAAATTTCAATTACATCGAATCTTGGCTGCAAATCAAAGCGGTTTGACGAAAGATAAAGCATAGCAGTCGACTTGATTTTCTTCTGCTTTGAAAAATCAACAAACTCTTTTGGCGAAGCAATGGAACGGACATCTCTTTGCTTAACCTCAACAAAGCATATGTATTTTTTATTTTTCACAATCAAATCAATCTCGCCGAAGCGTGTTGTGTAATTACTTTCAAGCAGCCTGTATTTTTTCTTTCTGAGATAGTTCGCCGCCTCAATCTCCCATAGCTTACCTTTATTATTCATAAATTATCTTTCTTTTGTTATTTATATGATTAATAAATTTTACATTCAAGTATATTAACACTTTTTATACAAAATGTGCCATACATCATCACCAGCAAAGCCACATTTACGATATACTCTTTCAGGATTAGTGACATTATCGACTTTACCCGATACAGTCGCAAAATCAGCATTTTTCATTCTGCAAAGCAATTGATTTACAATGAGCTGCCCTATTTTTCTGTCTCTGTATTCAGGTAGAACCTGTATCCATTCCAAAATACCTTCCTTTGCTTCACTGTCATAATCAGCAATACCGCATCCGACAATATGATTCGTTTTAATTTCATAGACTAAAATCCATAAATTATTATCATACACCTGTGTTTTCGTATAAGAAATAATTTGTTCATAGCTTGTAGCTAAGTCAGTATAAGATTTATTTATTATTTCAACTATTAATGGTATATCTGTCAGCTCTGCTGTTCTTACAGAAAATCCGTTTATCATTTTGTCATCAACATTATCCAAATAATGAATAAGACGAAAATATCTTTCGTCACAATATTCATCAAGAAATTTATCACTAAAATCATTCTGATGAACAATTTTTATATTTTCCGGAATAGTAATTACCATATTTTTCCAATACGGAATAGATAATTTTGAACAAGGACTTTCCAAGTATTCACTGAGATGCATTGATTATCACCTCTCAAATCAAAATTATTTTTGAAAAAATTTCTTCAAAAATGTTTTTCTGTGAATTGGTGAAACACCATATTTTTCAATCATTTCATAATGAAGCTTTGTGCCATAGCCTTTATGCTTTTCAAACTGATACTCTGGATATTTTTCCGACATTTCAAGCATATAACGGTCACGGCTGACCTTTGCAATAATTGACGCAGCAGCAATATTAGCACTTTTGGAATCGCCCTTCACAATGGTCTGCTCAGCAATATCCAGACCGGGCTTTTTATTGCCGTCAACAAGAGCAATATCAGGTTTGATTTCAAGACCTGCAACTGCCCTTCTCATCGCCAGAAAGGTTGCCTGCAAAATATTTATTTCATCAATTTCCTGTTCACTGGCTGTGCCTATGCTATAACAGACACACTCATCAATGATTTTATCAAAAAGCAAGTTTCTTTTCTTTTCGGAAATCTTTTTTGAATCATTAACTCCCTCAACAATATGCCCTTTCGGAAGAATAACGGCAGCAGCATACACCGGACCTGCAAGGGGTCCTCTGCCTGCCTCGTCAATTCCGCAGACAACCTCAAAACCGCTGTTGAGCGCGGCATTTTCATATTCAAGCCAATCCATAATCACGGCAGCTCCAGTGTAATTTTACCGAGCCTTCCTCCTCTGAATTCATCACAAAGCATTACTGCTGTGCGTTCATAGTCAATCTCTCCGCCTTTGATAAGGAAACCTCTTTTTTTACCAATCATTTCAAGAATTTCCCAGCCCTGCAGACCGTCAATATCATCAAGCTTATAGCGGTCTAAAATAGACTGCGGACGCGTTTTTGCAAGTACATCAAGCAGACGGCAGGACAAAGTTTCAATATCCGTTACTTCATCCTTGACAGCACCTGTAAATGCCAGTTTATCTCCAACCTCAGGGTCATCAAATTTAGGCCAGAGCACACCCGGAGTATCGAGAAGTTCTATCCCCTTGCCGACAACAAACCACTGCTGCTGACGTGTTACACCTGCTTTATCTGCAACCTTTGCCTTTGCATTACCTGCCATTCTGTTTATGAATGAAGATTTACCAGTATTGGGTATACCAACTACCATTAACCTTAGAGCTTTACCGTTCATACCTTTTGAAGCATTTTTTTCAATCGTTTTTGACAGAGCTTTCTGCACTGTGGGGATAAAATGATTCAGTCCCTTGCCTGTTCTGCAGTCTACCGCAAGAGCGTACATATCTCTGGATTTATAATAATCAATCCACATTTTTGTAGCATGGGGATCGGCAATATCACATTTATTAAGCAGAACGATTCTCGGCTTGCCCTTAATTAAATTGTTTAGTTCAGGATTTGACGAGCTGTAAGGAATACGGGAATCCACAAGCTCTACAACACCGTCAACAAGATTAAGGCTTTCTTTAATGATCCGGCGTGTTTTAGCCATATGTCCCGGAAACCACTGAACGGTTTGTTTTTGAAAATCAGCCATAATATCCTCCTGTTATAATTCTGTCTCTTATACACATCTGACGCTGCCGACGACTAG
>UQVI01000216.1 GCA_900544515.1 uncultured Oscillospiraceae bacterium
AATTCAAAGACCCAAATTTGCTTACTCAGGCTTTGACCCGAAAATCTTATTCACAGGAAAACGGCGGTACAAATAATGAGGTTTTAGAGTTTATAGGGGATAAGGTGCTTGATATTGCAGTTGTTAATTATCTTGCAAATAAATATGGTAATGTTGAACAAGATGGTTTTTGCTCACAGCTTGATGAAGGTGAACTTACTCGATTAAAAGCAAGAATGGTTGAAAAGAAAAATCTTGCAAAGAGAATTGATGAATTAGGTTTTTCCGATTTTATCAGAATGGGTAAGGGTGATGCTCAGAACAAAATAAATCAAGAATTATCTGTTAAAGAAGACTTATTTGAAGCAATATTGGGTGCTGTTGCAATTGATTGCAATTGGGATTACAACAGATTATTTGAGGTTGTGGAAATTATGCTTAATCCTGATACTTTTGATAAATCTGACAGTGAGAAAAATTACGTTGATTTAATTATTGAACACGAAACTAAAAAATGGCATGTTGTTCCATATTTCAAGATTTACGAAAGAGCATATACTACGAATTGGTTTGCACCGTATGACGGAATTACACAGAAAATTGATCAATTAAAAACAAATGTTAATAGACTCCAATATACCTGTTTACTTAAACTTTTGACAGACATTCCACAATTTGTAGCTTTTGGCACATCAAAAAATGATGCAAGGAAGCAGGCTTGCAAGCTTGCTTATGAGTGGTTAGAAAAGGAAGATTTACTTTGGTCAATATATGACGAAATAGATAACCCTAACAAGGATGAAGCTATTAATCAACTTGAAATTTTGGCAAGGAGGGGATATTTTTCTATACCTGAATATAATTTTAAGCAGAATTATGATAAAGATGGTAACCCAATATGGAACTGCGAGTGCAGTATAAAAAAATGCAAAAAATCATTCAAATCAAAATCATCCTCAAAGAAAAATGCAAAAAAGTCCTGTGCATTTAAAATGCTAAAATATGTATTGGAGGAAATGTAATATGTCAAAATGGTGCTTTAATTATGACTTGGGAGAATATGAAAATATTGAAAGGGATGGCTTCAGCATAGACAGGGGAGAGTATGTCTATAACTGGGATGATAGTGAATACAGAAATGAAGAAGATGAAAACGAATAAATAATTTTTATAAATTTATAGTCTACCCTTGACAATGGCACCGGCGGCGGCAAGGACCATAAGTGATTTTTTGAAGGATACAAATACGAAGCCGCAGAATTATGATTTGATACTGACAGGAGATCTCGGCTATACAGGCACAGAGCTTCTTTATGAGCTTATGCAGGAGGAGTACAAGATCAAGCTTGAGGGACATCATAAGGACTGCGGAATGATGATTTATGATTTAAAAAAGCAGGACGTCAATTCCGGCGGATCCGGATGTGGCTGCAGTGCAAGTGTTCTTTGTTCGCATATTCTGAAGAATATGGAAAGAGGTAAACTTAAAAAAGTTTTATTTGTAGCTACCGGTGCACTGATGTCACCCACATCAAATAAGCAGGGGAATACAATTCCCGGTATTGCACATGCAGTTTTACTTGAGAGGTGACGTATGAAAAATTTTAACAATATTAAACTGCTATCATCATTCAGAGAAATTTCAAATATATTGGATATTATCTCAGGAGCTATAAGAATATTTGCCTTAGTTCTTGTTGTTCTGCAGGGAATACTGCTGATAAGGGATGCAAAAAAAGGAACTGTCTCAAAAAGCTGAGGCGGTTCCTTCCTGGACTGAGTTTGAAACCTTTTACGATGTGAACAGTGAGCATCCTGTAATCCCTATTGTTGCAATGGCAAACCTTACACAGCTTAAGGAAAACGGTGCGTTCGTTGATAAGTGGATGGGATTTTTCCACGACAGTGATTTTTATAATTATAAAACAATACTGACCTTTGATGATGAAGGGAATCCGCAGTGGAGTGTTCCTGAAAAATATTTTTCAGAGTATCGTGATATTGAAGAACAGTCCAATATGTGTGAGGTGGAGTGTATTCGCTCAGAGCAGGGAACAGGTGATGAGCTTTGCCTCATTTCAAGAAGCAATACAAAACAGATGAAAAGATTAATCTCGGCACGGATTACAGAACCTATATCTGCTCAAAGCGTATAAACCTTGCAGATACAGATGAACTGGTAAAAATACTTGAAAACGGATAAAAGGAGAGTGAACGGAATTCTGTACACTCTCCTTTAATATTCATTTTAATAAAGCTTGAATATATAAATAATCAGTCCGTATAAAAATGACGAGCCGACTCCATATACGATTACAGGACCTGCTATTGAAAACATTTGTGCAGCAGTACCGAGTATCAGTCCTTCGTGCTGGAATTCCATTGCCGGTGATACAACGGAATTTGCAAAGCCTGTAATCGGTACAATTGTTCCTGCACCTGCATGTCTTGCAATTTTGTCAAAAATGCCTATACCCGTTAAAATTGCTGTTATAATAATTAAAATGGCAGATGTCCCTGCCTGCACTTCTTTTTCATTCAGTCCGGCATTTTTCAGCAGCTCCATAATAACCTGACCTGTCTCTTATACACATCTGACGCTGCCGACGACTAGTCGAGTGTAGATC
>UQVI01000217.1 GCA_900544515.1 uncultured Oscillospiraceae bacterium
AAGAGACAGATTATATATAATTTCTCTTGCTTGATTAGAAATGTTATTCATCATCTGCACCCACAACATTTGGTTATCTGCTTTGAGTTGTTCGGTTATACCTTGCTTTTCTGCAAGTTGTTTCATAAGACAATTATACATCTCAGTTGCTCTAACATCAATATCGTGCAAATATGAATTAAGCTTACATTGTATTAGCAAGTTAAAGTAGAAAACTCTATGATGTTCTTTCAAAAATTCCTTATGCCTTTGTCCCCAAATTCCTGTTTCATAATTTGTATCAGTTGATACAAGTGCAGGAATTTTAACATCTCCAACCTCAACATAGCTTCCGTTTAATTCTTCATATAATGATTTCATTGTAAATCCTCCGATTTAATTTAATTATTTAACCTACAATCAAATCATTTCGCTGTTTACAAAAATTGAGTACACCCTCTTTATCAAGGGTGTACTCAAACACTCCTTTTTTGTTATAATTTAATAATACGTAATTGATATTCGTGACAATACCAATTACATTTCCAACCGCTTCTTCAATTCTTCAACGGACAGGCATTTTGCGTTTTTGAGCAATTCTCTATATCTGTCCATATTATACTGAGAATGCTCGGTTTCCTTGCTCCACAGGTGAATAGTCCAGCTGTCCTCACCGAAATACGTAACAATAAGCACACCTATAACCGCCATTTTGATTTTGGACAAAGCATCGTAATCATTAACAGCAGTCAGAAAATATCTGAAAATAAAATATGATGCAATATTTTCATTAAATATTTCGTCGGACACAGGCTTGATTTTCCCGTCATTCACCCTGTCAATCCACTGCGGATTAATCAGCTCAGGATTTCTGAAAACATCAAAAAAGTCGATATCGTCACTGCCCTCTTTGTATTCTTCCAAATCCTTTTGAATTTCAACACCGAATTCAAGCAGGCTGATAAGCCTCTGATGAATGGGATATGTTCTGTCCTGTACGATTGAAAAGGCTTTTTCACGTGCTTTTACAAGATAAAAATAGGTCTGAGCATCAATCTCATTCAGTTCAGGAGGAAACTCATTCAGCTCACTCACGAAGCGCATCGGTTCGGTTAATCCGAACATCATATCCGACGCAACAGGGCAGGAAAAGGATACACCCATTTCCCTTGTACCGCCGAAATCGTTAATAAATCTTGGGAACATACGGCAGGTATACGGTGTATGCTCACCTCCGATTGCAATATGCATATCGCAAAGATTTTCATCATTCAGGAACGGACAGCGTTTTTTATTGGCAAGTCGAAAAATCGTATTGCCGAATTCATCACGGTCAAGAACGCTGTCAATACGATTGCGTATATCACCTGTCAGGGTTTTATAAAATTCAAGTGATTCATCGTCTGCATCAACCTCCCAGCCCTGACAACAGGAATCAGGACAGTCGCCTGCAATACATTTAAAATCCTTATAGAAAGACGGAGTTTTTAAAATCATTCTATTATACCTTTATCGTGTTAATCATTTTCAAATAACGGAGTTGAGAAATAGCGTTCAGCAGTATCCGGCAGAACGGTTACGACCGTCTTACCCTTGCCGAGCTTTTTAGCCAGTTTTTTTGCAGCCGCAACATTTGTGCCGCTGCTGATTCCACACATAATTCCCTCAAGTCTCGCCAGATCCTTTGAGGTGTTGATTGCTTCCTCATCTGTAATGATGCAGATATCCTCATAAATATTCTGATTCAGAATATCAGGAATAACGCCGTCACCGATACCCATCTGATTATGCGTACCGACTGTACCGCCTGCAAGAATGGCTGCATTCTTCGGCTCAACCGCCCAGATTGTGATACCAGGATTCTGTGCCTTAAGCACCTCACCTATACCTGTAATGGTTCCGCCTGTGCCTATACCTGAGCAGAAGCCGTCAATAGGTCCTGCAACCTGTTCAAGAATTTCCAGTCCGGTATGGTGGCGGTGCACCATAGGATTTGCAGGATTTTCAAACTGCTGAGGTATATAAACATTAGGGTCCTCATCACGCATTCTCAGTGCTGTATTTAAACATTCCTCAATACAATCACCGATATTTCCTGCATCGTGGATCAGTATAACCTTAGCACCGTAGTGTTCAACAAGCATTCTTCTTTCACGGCTTACTGAATCAGGCATAATGATAATCGTCTTATAGCCGCGAACAGCACCCACCAGAGCAAGACCTATACCCTGATTACCGCTTGTCGGTTCAACAATGATTGTATTTTCATTGATAAGACCCTTTGCCTCAGCATCACAAATCATATTGTAAGCCGTTCTTGTTTTGATTGAGCCGCCTACATTCAGTCCCTCAAATTTTACGAGAATATCAGCTGAATCCTCATCTGTCATTTTATTAAGCCTTACCATAGGTGTATGCCCTATAGCCTCAAGCACATTATTATCTGTCTCTTATACACATCTCCGAGCCCACGAGACTAAGGCGAATCTC
>UQVI01000218.1 GCA_900544515.1 uncultured Oscillospiraceae bacterium
ATAATCAGGTGATCAGATGAAAAATGATGAAATCTTCTCTCTTTCTCTTGATATCGGTGAGGCAATCATAAAATGCGGCGGAGAGGTTCACAGGGCTGAAGATACAATAAAAAGAATCAATCAATCCTATGGGAATCGCTGCAATGTATTTGCCATACCGTCACTTATTATTGCACAAAGCGGAAAAAACATTCAGCTGAGAAAAATTGAATATGAGGATATTGATCTTTCCGAACTGGAAAGACTCAACGAGCTTTCACGAAGATTGTGCAGTAAGCACAATGAAGAAATAAATGTTACAAGAAGCAAACTCTATCCAAAGACTCTGAAGCTTTTCTGCGTATGCACTGCAACAGCTGCTTTCTGTCTGTTCTTCAAAGGCACAATAATTGATGCTTTATTCTCAGCGGCAATCGGCATTGTTATAACCTATGCACCTTACAAAAAAATCAGCTTTCCCCTATTCTCGGCAAACTTAATCGATTCATTTGTGGCAGGAATTCTTGCCAATACACCCACTTTATTCGGCATTACTGTACAGCCGGATAAAATAATTGTAGGAACAATTATGCTGCTTGTACCGGGACTAACAGTAGTAAATGCTATGAGAGATTTGATGAACGGAGACCTTGTAGCAGGATTATTTGAGCTGTTTAACGCAATCATATCGGCTCTTGGAATTGCGCTGGGTGTTGCCGGTTCAATACTGATTTTTACAAAAATATGATCCTTGAAATTCTATACTGCATAATAGGTACGCTTGCCTTTGCGATTACAATGAAAGCACCTAAAAAAAGCTTGATTTTTATAACAATCGGTGCTGCAATATCTGCTTCGGTTGAAAGAATATTAAGCGGATTTTACGGTGATTTCATCTCCTGCCTTTTATCAATGGTATGCTTATCCTTTTTCTGCGAGCTTATGGCAAGAATCCTAAAAGTACCGGCAACGGTTCTTCTTATGCCGTCAACCATTCCGCTTTTACCCGGAAGCTCCATTTACTATGCAATGTTTTATGCCATTCATTCTGACACACAGCAATTTGTTATTTACGCAAAAGCAACACTTTTTGCAGGTCTTGGAATCGCACTGGGAGCTGTTATAAGCTCGACCATAATCAAAATTATAAACTATTATAAAACAAATTAATGTCTCGTATCATCTTCGTAGCATTCACAAAACCTTGCTGCAAAGGCAGGCTCCTCACCGCCTGCATAAAGGTGACTGATATCACCGAACTGCTGACATCTGAATACGGCTATCCCCTGTTCCCTTTCCTCTGTAATAAGCGTTGTAACCGATGTGGGCAAAGCAACAAAATTGTGCCACAATACCATAGGAGAACAAGAAAAAATATGTGAAAGTATTACACATTCAACAGCAAAATGGCAAAACAGAACAATCGTATCATGATTGGAATGGTGAACCTTATAGCACCTGCCTGTATGCTCATAGCCATGTTTTTTCAATAGCTCATCAATTCCATCACAAACCTTTTTATATTCCTTTTCTGCATTTGCGCTGCTCATCAGTTTTGTTCTATACCAGGTATCATTCCTGTAATAGGCGTCTTCCTCAGTCCATTCTGAAGGCAGTCTGTCCCAGCAGGAAATCCTTTTCATTCCCTTTCTGATTTTTCCTTCAAATTCTCTGAGCCAGGATAATTCAATAGCTGTTCTGTTCATTTTTTTCAGAGTAAGTGAGGCAGTATCCTTTGCTCTGCCAAGCGGAGAGCAATAAAATTCCTTTACATCAAGCTTTGCTATTCTATCTGATAAAAGCTCCGCCTCACGCCAGCCTTTTTCCGTAAGAGAATCAATGGAATAATCCGGGTCTGCGTGTCTTATAATTACAAGTTTCATACAATCACCAACCGTATTATAATATAACAATCTTATCATATTTGAAAAGTAAATACAATTATGGTAAAATATATATATGAGAATTTTAATTGACGCCGACGGTTGTCCCGTAACCGGACTGACTGTCAGAATAGCAGATGAATATAACATCAAGGTAATCATTGTCAGCGATACAAGCCATATATTTAATTTTGAAAATGCTGATATAATTACAGTCGGCAAAGGTGTAAACAGTGCAGACTTAGCCCTTGCAAATATCGTCGTGGAAAATGATTTGGTAATTACACAGGACTACGGCCTATCCGCAATAGTATTGTCAAAAAAAGGAATTGTAATCAATCAGAACGGATTAATAATTAATGAAAAAAATATTGACTCACTGTTAGCAACAAGACACATTTCAATGAAAGCAAGGATGAGCAAAAAGCACTTGAAAGGTCCGTCAAAAAGAACGAATCAGCAGAACATAAATTTTGAAAAAAGCTTAAGAGGTATACTAAATGAAAATATTGATTGTACCTGACAGTTACAAAGGAACACTCACGTCTCTGTCTCTTATACACATCTGACGCTGCCGACGACTAGTCGAG
>UQVI01000219.1 GCA_900544515.1 uncultured Oscillospiraceae bacterium
ATATATATTATAATATAGCCGTACGTATGAAAAAGTCTTTTGGCAGGAAAAACAAAGGTGACGGCTATGAAAAGGGAAATGACGAAGAAAAGTAAATTTTCTTTCAAATCATTTTTTTCACAAAAAAAGAATATTCCTGTATTTCTGATAACATTGCTTCTTATCGGAGTGTTTGTTTTCTTCGGCGTCAGCGTTGTGAATCAGAGTGCTGATATCAATCGTCTTGAAATTCAGAAGCAGGAGATTGCAGCTAAGCTTGATGAACAGAATCAGGATAATGCTCAGCTGCAGGCTGTTCTGGAAAATGATAATAAGGACGATTATATCGAGCAGAAGGCTCGTGAAAAAGGATATGTAAAATCTGACGAAATTGTTTTTTACGACATTTCTTCAAGCGAAAGTGAATAAATTATTAAGACCGAGTATCTCGGTCTTTTTTTTGATGATATATTTAGAGGTTGATTATGAGAGAGATTCATTCAAGTGAAATTACAAAAACAGTAAGGGATTTGGTAATCAAGGCGAATAAAATTCTGCCGGATGATTTGATTGACTGTATCGGATGTTCAAAAAAATCCGAAACAAATGATATCGCAAAGTCTATTCTTTCTGACCTGGAGGCGAATATTGATGCGGCTAAGGAGCTGGATATACCGATTTGTCAGGATACAGGTATGGCAGTTATATTTGCCGAAATCGGACAGGATGTTCATATCACAGGTGAGTCCTTTGTAAAGGCGGTTAATAATGGTGTAAGTCAGGGATATATTGAGGGACTTCTCAGAAAGTCAGTGGTTGCTGATCCGTTTAAAAACCGTGTGAATACAAACGATAACACCCCTGCAATTATTCACACCTCCATTGTTGACGGCGATAAAATTAAGATTATTGCAGCCCCTAAGGGCTTCGGCAGTGAGAATATGAGCAGACTGAAAATGTTTACCCCGTCAGCTAAACGGGAAGATATCCTGGATTTTATTGTTGACACGGTTCAGACTGCAGGTTCTAATCCCTGTCCTCCTGTTGTTATCGGTGTGGGCATTGGCGGCGATTTTGAGTACAGTGCCATCCTTGCTAAAAAAGCCCTTTGCAGAAATGTTTCCGACAGAAATGAAGATGAATTTTATGCCGATATGGAAAAGGAGCTTCTTGAAAAGATTAACGCACTTGATATCGGTCCGCAGGGCTTTGGCGGAAAAACAACGGCACTCTGTGTGAATATCGAAACCTATCCGACACATATTGCGGGTCTTCCTGTGGCAGTTAATGTTGGCTGCCACGTTACAAGACACGCAAGCAAGACTATATAAAGGAATTATTTTATGTATTTACAAATGGTTGCACCCTGCCTTTTAGGTTTGGAAGGCTTGGTTGCAGATGAATTGAAATTTATGGAGGCGGAAAATGTTTCTGCCGAAAACGGAAGAGTATTTTTTGAGGGCGACGAAAATATTCTTGCAAGAGCAAATATCAACAGCCGATACGCTGAACGTATTCTTATCGTGCTTGACCGATTCAAGGCGGTCACCTTTGAAGAATTGTTTCAGGGTGCAAAGGCACTGTCTTGGTCGGAATTTATCGGCTCAGCGGATACTTTCCCTGTTAAAGGCTACAGTATAAACTCTGTACTCCATTCTGTTCCCGACTGTCAGAAAATCATTAAAAAAGCAGTTGTGGAATCCCTTAAGGAGGATTATAATACCTCCTGGTTTGAGGAGAGCGGTCCTGTGCATCAAATACAGTTTTCCATTATGAAGGACAATGTAACGATTATGCTTGATACCACAGGCAGAGGACTTCATAAAAGAGGCTACCGACCTGAGGCAAATGATGCACCGATCAGGGAAACACTGGCGGCTGCTCTTTGCAATCTCTCAAGGCTCAGGCATTATCATACACTTTATGACCCATTCTGCGGCAGTGGTACAATCCTGATTGAGGGTGCTATGATGGCACACAATATTGCACCGGGAATAAATCGTAACTTTGAATGCGACCGCTGGGGCTTCCTTCCTGAAAGTGCATGGAAACAGGAGCGTGAACGCTGTCACGATATTATCAAGACGGACACGGACTTTGTTGCCTTTGGCAGTGATATTGATTTTCATGCTCTCGAGCTCACTATGAATAATGCTAAAAGAATTAAAGTGGATCAGTTCTTGAGACTGGATACGAAGGATATAAAGGATTTTAACCCTACAACGGAAAAGGGTACACTGATAACCAATCCGCCTTACGGTGAGCGTATGCTGGATATACGTCAGGCAGAAAAGCTTTACCGCATAATGGGTGATAAATTCGTTTCAAAACGCGGCTGGTCTTACGGTATCATTTCTCCTGACGAGGAATTTGAAAAGGTCTTCGGCAGAAAGGCGGACAAGCGTCGTAAGCTTTATAACTGGCTCTTATACACATCTCCGAGCCCACGAGA
>UQVI01000220.1 GCA_900544515.1 uncultured Oscillospiraceae bacterium
CTTTACCTTAGAATACTTTAGAAACTATTATTTAATGAGAAAAAAATAAAGAACGTTATAAAACGTTCTTTATTCTGGTGCCGGCGGCGGGGGTCGAACCCGCACCCTGTTGCCAGGACCGGATTTTGAGTCCGGCACGTCTGCCAATTCCATCACGCCGGCAAGCGTATTTATTATTTAAGGCATAGTAACAACATACTGATACTATGCCTTAAATGGTGCTGGTGACCGGACTTGAACCGGTACGGTATTGCTACCGAGGGATTTTAAGTCCCTTGCGTCTGCCGATTTCGCCACACCAGCGTGCATTAGATATGATAATAGATTTTTTTAATAAAGTCAATAGTTATTTTAAATTAATTCTAAAAAATCAGTTGCATTTATCATATTAATTCACAACATTCTGAGGCTTACCATTCATATATGTTTCAAGATTATCTTCAAGTATTTTAAGCAGTCTTGCTCTTGTTTCCTTAGCTGCCCAAGCAATGTGAGGGGTGATATAACAATTTTTTGCAGTGATCAGAGGATTACCGTGCTTTGCAGGCTCAGTTTCAAGTACATCAAGACCTGCTGCCATTATATCGCCATTATTCAGCGCATCGGCAAGAGCTTCTTCATCAACTACAGGTCCGCGTGAAGTGTTAATGAATATAGCAGATTTCTTCATCTTTGAAATCGTTTCTTTATTGATAAGACCTGTTGTTTCAGGCGTAAGAGGACAGTGACAGGTAACAATATCACTGTTTGTAAGCAGTGTATCCATATTTACAAACTCAACTGTTTTTAACGCTCCTTTATCCTTTGGTCTCGGTGTATAGGCAAGCACCTTCATATCAAAGGCTTCAGCAAGCTTAGCTACCTTCTGACCAATTGCACCAAAGCCGATAATACCAATTGTTTTACCTGCAAGCTCTGTCAGAGGCTTTTTCCAGAAACAGAAATCAGGACACGCACACCATTCGCCATTTTTTACTGCAGCTGAATGTAACGTCACCTCATTTGTAATCTGTAAAATAAAAGCAAATACAAGCTGTGCAACAGCATTGGTTGAATAAGAGGGGATATTGCATACTGTTATTCCCAGCTCTCTTGCATAGGTACAGTCAACCACATTGTAGCCTGTCGACTGCAGTCCTATATATTCAAGCTCAGGGGATAATGCATCAAGTATTTCTTTCGTTATAATCGTTTTATTTATTATAAGGATATTAGCTCCTTTGGCTCTTTCAATTACCTGCTCAGGCTCAGTCCTGTCATAAACAGTGTAGTCACCCAATCTTTTTATACCGTCCCAGCTTAAGTCACCGGGATTCGTTGTATATCCGTCAAGATTTACTATTTTCATAAAATCACTTCCCAAACCATTATATTATCAATTATATCCTTAAAATAGTAAAAAAGCAATATAACCTTGATAGTTTTAGTATAATAAGTTATAATTACATCATAGATATTAACGGTGATTAATATGAAAAAAGTGCTTGTTATTATCTTTACTTTTGTTTTTACTTTTGTTACCTGTGTCGGTATTAATTATATGATGCGTGATGTTGTTGATATCAGCAGCAATATCAGCAGTAACAGAGTAAATCTTGTGATTGATGCAGGACACGGAGGAATTGATGCAGGTACAATCGGTGTAGACAATGCCAATGAAAAGGATATAAATTTAAGTATCGCGCTTATGCTTTATGATTTTGCTATGGTGAGCGGAATTTCAAGTTTTCTTGTTCGCGACGGTGATTATCTTGTCTACAGTGATAATGATGACAAAAGCCGTTCTGACCTGTATAACAGAATGGATTACATAAACAGTATCGAAAACAGCTCTCTTATCTCAATCCATCAGAATCATTTTCAGGACAACAGTGAATGGGGGATGCAGATATGGTATTCACCAAATGATGATAAGAGTAAGATCATGGCTGACAATATCCTTGAAATTACCAAATCAAATTTGCAGAGTGATAATACACGTCTGAACAAAAAGTCAGACAGTAGCTACTATCTGCTCTATAAAGCACAGGTTCCGTCTATTATGGTGGAATGCGGTTTTATGAGCAACAGCGATGAAAATAAAAAATTACAGGATAATAAATACCAGAAACAGCTTGCATATTCAATTATGCTTGGTTTTTCAGAGTATATAACTGAGGAGTTATAATGGCGAAGATTAAATCAATTTATGTTTGCAGTGAATGCGGATATGAATCACCAAAGTGGTTTGGGAAATGTCCCGGCTGCGGAGAATGGAATACAATGGATGAGCAGCTGCCGTCAACGGCATCCGTCGGCAGAAGCAATGTCGGAATTTCCGCTGTAAATCAAATTATGGCTTTGAATGACATCTGTCTCTTATACACATCTGACGCTGCCGACGACTAGTCGAG
>UQVI01000221.1 GCA_900544515.1 uncultured Oscillospiraceae bacterium
CGAGATTCGCCTTAGTCTCGTGGGCTCGGAGATGTGTATAAGAGACAGATCCGCACCCGGTGTTCATTAATTGGCACCGGGTATTTTTTTCTTGTAAATATTTTCTATTAATGTTATGATTGAATTATAAATAATAAGGGGGATTTAGCTATGGCTAAAAGTAAAGGAGCAGGTGCACTTACCGGGCGTACCTGGATGTCGATTATACTCTTTGGTCTTATTGGTCAGATTGCGTGGATGGTTGAAAATATGTACTTTTCGCGCTTTATGCAGAATGAGATTACAAGGGCACCGTATGCCACAACACTGATGGTTGCCTTTTCCGCAATATTTGCCACATTGTCAACACTTATCGGCGGTGCATTATGCGACAGAACAGGTAAACGTAAAATGTTTATCTGCTGGGGTTATGTTATCTGGGGTCTGACAATTATGATGTTTGCCCTTGTGCCTATGCAGCCGAGTGCCGATAAAGTATTGCCTCTTGTAATATTAGTCGTAGCAATGGACTGTGTTATGTCCGTAATCGGTTCAATAAGTAATGATGCTGCCTTTAACGCATGGGTTACAGATATTTCCGATACTTCAAACAGAGCAAGAGTTGATACCGTTCTTGCAATTATGCCGCTTCTTGCTCTTGCAGTGGTATTTGTAGGCTTTGACGGACTTACAAATGCATCAGCAACTACAGATGACTGGAAAAAGTTCTTCCTTATACTCGGAATTATTCCAAGCATCGGCGGTTTAATCGGTCTTCTGATTATGAAGGATAAAAAGGGAATTACCGCAAATAAAGAAAATTCCTTCCTTTCCGATTTTACATATTCACTTCAGCCAAAGGTAATTAAGCAGAATAAAATGCTCTATGTCTGCCTTGCAGGTAATATGATTTCAGCAGTTGCTTATCAGATTTATGTTAACTATCTGTTCAATCTGATTGAAGGCACTCTCGGTATTACAGACTATATTATTCCTGTTGCGATTATTATGGTTGTATCAGCAGTTATATCTGTTTTAGTTTCATCAGCAATGGATAAGTACGGCAAAAAGCATTTTTATTTCCCAACGATTATTGCAGGAGCGGTAGGCAGCCTTGTAATCTGGTCAGCTAAGTTTCTCGTCGGCAAGGATGAAAAACTGCTTATTGGTGTGCTGATTATAGGCGGTATCCTTGCTATCGGTGTAAGCCTTATTATGGCAGGTCTCTTTACTGCATCATACAGAGATTATATTCCTAAGGGAAAAGAAGGCTTGTTTCAGGGATGCCGTATGGTTATGTATGTTTTAGTTCCTATGATTATAGGACCGCTGATTGCACAAACCATTATCAATTCAGCGAATAAAGGCGTTGCAGATGCTGCAGATATTGTTTATCCTATGGAGCTGTTTCTCGGTGCAGCAGTAGTTATGCTGTTTGCTCTTATCCCTGCAGGCATTGTCAGAAATAAGCAGGCAGAACATCATAATAAACTCATGAAGGAAATTGAGGAATAAGGACAATCGCAAATATGATTGTTTTGATCGCTTCCATTCTGAAATAAATCTATTTTCAGATAATCAAAAAGCATATGCCGTATGTTGGCATATGCTTTTTATTTATATTGATTATGTTTTTATTTTGTGAATTTTATTCTCAAGCAGCAATGAGATAAAACCGATTGCAAAGCCGGATATATTAAATACAATATCATCAATATCCACGCTGCCGCATTTGAAAATATACTGATACCCTTCAACACAAAAGGGAATAATCAGTCCGATTATAAATATCTGATATTTTTTAATTTTCGGAAAAACCGCTTTAATCAGAAAAGCAATCGGTATGAAAAACACTACATTGCCTACAAAATTAAACAGCGGCCAGGTATTTCCATGAAAATGGCTTATCATATAATCAAGATAGCTGATAAGTCCGTTCCCGAATTTTAAATTAACCTCAAAATAACTGTTAGGCTTTCTTGCAAAAATGATTAAAAAAGAAAAAATGTAAAAGGGAAGAAAGGAAAGCCACAGCTTTCTTGACAGCTTGTCAAAGCCGGATTGCCTGCTGACGGAAACACCTATATAGAGGGCTGTGTTGGCAATATAGATTATGCTTAGCCACCACATTTTATAATAGTTTTCACTGCCGCTTATATTGGTTACAAAATAATCAATAGCAAAAAATACAAGAAGTACATTTAAAAATATCCCTGAAAATTCAACAATTCTTTCCTGCTGCTTTTTATTGATTATTGCTGCAAGCAATACAAAAAGGAAGACAAGTGAAAATTTTATGAGCAGTTTGTCCGTATCTGAATATCCAAGATAACCCTGAAATTTGTCAGTTGAGATTGTCAGACAGGATAAAATATAAGCTGTCTCTTATACACATCTCCGAGCCCACGAGA
>UQVI01000222.1 GCA_900544515.1 uncultured Oscillospiraceae bacterium
CGAGATTCGCCTTAGTCTCGTGGGCTCGGAGATGTGTATAAGAGACAGGAATAGCCCCATGTAGTGCAGGTGATTGCATACTCTCCGTGTATAATGTCAACATTTTTGCCGTCGTAGTAAAGCTGATAATCGTTTTCCTTATCTTCCGTAATCAGCTGTCGTTCGCCGTTGCTGCTCTGCTGCTTGCTGTCAGTCACTGCTGCAGTGTTGTCCGTTGCTTGGGTAGATGTTGACGACGTGTCGGAAATTTGTTCTGAAATTTTATTGTTTCTGTATTGATAGGAAAAAATGAAAGCGCCTATTACGGCTAAGAGCAGTACGATTATGGCAATTGTTTTTTTCATAAAATATCCCTCAAAAGTTACTTGGTATATACCTCGTCGAAATGAAAAGGTATTTTTTCACTGTTAACGATATGGTAACAGTTTTTACCCAAAGAGAAAATAGGCTTGTCGTGTGTTAAGGAGTCTGAATAAACATCAATAACATTTATACTGTCTTTGTCAAACTCCTGATAAAGTCGGTTGACCTTTTCCTCGTCACGGCAGTTTTCACCTATAATTATACCTGTTTTACGATTGTGCCTTGTGCATATCAGCTTATCAAAGCCAAGCCTTTTCTGAATTTCGTCAAGAAGAAAATCCGGCGATGCACTGATAACAACTGCATATCTCTTTCTGTCGTAAAACCATTTATGTACTTTGCAATCGTATTTATCCCAGAAGCCTTTTACAGCCTTTTTTAAGGGGATGAGTGCCACGAATAAAAAGCAGAGCTTTTTGAAATCAGTGAATTTTATGATTTTTGTGAGCATTAAAATTAAAGCGATAAGCAATACCGGTACAAAAAAAGGCAGTATAAAAAACAAATAGGGATAATGCAAAAGACAGTAAACACAGAAAAGTGAACCGCTGTCAAATGGTACGATCGTTTTATCAAAATCGTAAATATCTATATCCATACCGTTAAATTCCTTCACTGTTGAAATCTATCGTAATTGATTTTTCGGAATCAAAATGTGTAAGCTTTACTCCTGCACAGTTCAGCATTCTTTTGCTTGCCTTTACAAGATCTGTATCACCGTATTTGTCACTTATGTAGATAACCTCTTTTATTCCGCACTGAATGATTGCCTTTGCACATTCATTGCAGGGGAAGAGTGCCACATAAATACGGCAGTTCTTAAGATTGTTTCCGCCTGCATTTAAAATCGCATTGAGTTCAGCGTGGCAGACATAAGGATATTTGGTATCGCTGTCTTTGTCTCCGCTGCGCTCCCAAGGGAATTCATCATCACTGCAGCCTCTCGGAAAGCCGTTGTAGCCAACTGACATTATTTTATTGTCATCATTTACAATACAGGCACCAACCTGTGTGCTGGGGTCCTTACTTCGCTGAGATGCAAGGATTGCCACACCCATAAAATATTCGTCCCAGTTAATATATCCTTCTCTTTTCGACATGGTTATTCTCCCTTTAACACACTGATAAAATCATCAAGCTCATTGCACCGGGCATCAAAAATTCTGCCATTGTCCACAAGCTTATTGATATTCGGCTGGATAGGCAGCTTAGCAATCACAGGCACACCAAGCTCCTTTGCTGTTTCATCAATCTGCGATTCGCCGAAAATGTTAATCTTTTTTCCGCAGTCCTCACAAACATAATAGCTCATATTTTCAACTAAACCGAGAACAGGTACATTCATCATCTTAGCCATATTATAAGCCTTGTTCACAATCATTTTAACCAAATCCTGAGGTGTTGAAACAATAACGATTCCGTCAACAGGCAGGCTCTGGAATACGGTCAGTGCCACATCTCCTGTTCCCGGAGGCATATCAACAAAAAGATAATCAAGCTCGCCCCAGCGAACATCAGTCCAGAACTGCTCAATTACACCGCTGATAACAGGACCGCGCCATACAACAGGAGAGTTGGTATCCTCCAGCAGAAGATTGATACTCATCATTTTAATTCCGCCGTCGGCAACGGTAGGCAGCAGGCATTCCTCATCCTGCATTGCACGTGAGGTGATACCAAAGGACTTTGGTATGGACGGACCTGTTATATCCGCATCCAGTATGCCGACCTTAAGTCCGGCTTTCGCACATTGTGATGCAAGCATACAGGATACAAGACTTTTGCCGACTCCGCCCTTACCGCTTACAATACCGATAACTTTTTTGATATTTGAATACTTATTCATAGGCTTGAGGAAATCCTCTCTTGAAGCCTTTCTTGAAGAACAATTTTCTTTACAGCTTGAACAATCGTGTGTACATTCACTCATATTTTAAAACCTCCGATTATTTAAAGAATTTTAGCATACTATATTTAAAATATCAATAGGAGCTGTCTCTTATACACATCTCCGAG
>UQVI01000223.1 GCA_900544515.1 uncultured Oscillospiraceae bacterium
CTACACTCGACTAGTCGTCGGCAGCGTCAGATGTGTATAAGAGACAGGTGAAAGATTTTATAAGCGTGTAGTTCTGCCTGTTATAGGTAATATTCCGTCTATGTGGGAGTGTATACCATATGATGATTTTGATGAATGTTATAAATATATGGTGAATTTAGGCTGGCTTGATGAGAATTCAGGACTGGCAAAAATCGTGAAGGATTATCATGGTGTGCAGGGCAGACTTGAGAAAAATCTCAAAGAGCTTAAAGACAGTGGTGTTGAGATTGCCATTATCTGTGGCTATGGTTTGTCGGGTATTCCGATAACAAGTGCAAATGCAAATCAGTCGGATATGCTGATTGATACCTGCTATGCCTCCTTTGGTGCAAAAACAGCACCAACAAGTGAAACGCTTGAAAACAGCAAATCGGCCGATAAAATGATAGACAGCTCTTCCTGTAAATTTGAGGAGAACACCTGGTTCCTTCGTGGTGTCCAGCATATGGAATTTGTTTACGGCACAGATATGAGTTCATTTATTGGTGATATATGTACCACAGATGTAAAACTCAATATAAAGAGTATAAATGATGAATATGATTATTCACAATTTATGGCTTTGCAGGACGGTGCAAAGAGCCTTGAGAATATTGAATAATTAAACGATTTTTTTCTTTGATCTGATATCCATTATAAGTATAAAACAGCCTGCTATCATCAGTATTGAAAGGGCGAGATTTATGCTGGACAGATGAGCAACGCTGATACTTATGTTTGAAAATACAGACGTTTCCAGCGGACTCAGATATAGAATGAATTTTGTTATGCCGCAGGATAGAAAGGCAGAGATAACTCTGAAAAGGAAGAAGTCCCAATATTTCATTTTGACATTTGAGATAATCGGCAGGAGCTGACAGTGAATACAAAGTCCGCCGAAGGCAAGGTATGCACTTGTATGTGCGAGGGAATAGCTGTTTCTTGTACATATTCCGTTTGTGATTTCAATAATCGGTGTAAGTTCCTGTGGTATCGGAAGTGTTTTATGAATTGCTGAAAACAGAATAATAAAGGCAGTGATATTGAGCACGGACTTGACGGCACTGTCTGTTGATTCAATTAATGCGTCCCCAAAGCTTTTTTCCTCTGTGTAGGAATAATAGTCTTGGGGCTTCCTTTTTTCACTGAAGGAGAGAAAGAATCCGATGATTACGGCTGACAGGGCATTTGAGATAAAGAGTATCCACCCTGCCTTTGAGCTGTTTAGAATGGATGTTCCCAAAGCGGTAATGATAAAGCCGCATCCTCCGCAGAAATTAAAGCGTAAAAGTCTGTGAGCCTGTTTTTCATCAATTTCTCCGTTTGAAAAAAGCTCACCTGTCAGCAGTGCACCTGTGGGATATCCGCCAATCAAACCAAAGAATATGGCAGGGAAGGTGACCTGCGGCAAATTGAATATATATGCACAAATAAAGCCGAGTACTTTTGAAAGGATATCCTTTGCACCTGTTTTCATAATTATAAAAAAGATAATCAGAAGCGGCGTCAGACTCGGTATGATCGTGTTCTGTGCCAGTGCAAGTCCTTCAGCAGCACCTGCCTTTGCTTCGGAGGAAAAGGTAATAAGAATAATGGATACTGACATAAGTAATATCAGTATAAGTACATTTTTTGTTTTCATATTAATTCTCATAGCCTTTCCGGCTACAAATAGTTCATTAAAAATTCAAATACGCATTGCTGTAGCCGGACAAGGCGTATAATGGGAATTAAGCCATCTCAAAATTATGCCACAGGCAAATTTTGAGGGCAATATAATCATGATAGTGTGATTTTTCACACTATCACCTAAAAATAATATGAAAAAAGGGAGGAATATATCCTCCCTTAAATAGAAATTTATTTTACATTGTATTTTTCTTTGAACTGATTCGAGCTTTCCTGCCAGTAAACAAATTTGCTGTCGTTTCGTTTGTCAGGAAGAATATCACTGTATGTATTGTTTATAAATTCACCTAAAAAGTCGGTTGCTTTTTCTGCACCGTAGTAGTTCAGGTGATTACCGTCGTCACGGAAATCGTTTTCACACTTTATTTTTGTTTTGGTGAAATGCTCCTCCAGGTTAAGGTCAATGAAAGGAATGCTGTTATTTTCAGCAAACTGTTTAACTGCATTATGCCTTGCATAATTCCAGGATGTAAGTGACGGCATTTCCACAAAAGCAACCTTTATATTGTTTTGCCTGCACAAATCAAGCATCTTGTTTAAGTAATGAATGCTTTCATCAGGTATAGCCTCAGCCTGCTCGGTGAAGGTCATTCGCTTATTGTCCTTTGTTGGATAAACGATTTTGTTGAAATTGTAGCCGCTGTCTCTTATACACA
>UQVI01000224.1 GCA_900544515.1 uncultured Oscillospiraceae bacterium
GAGATGTGTATAAGAGACAGATATATATATGTCAATTATAAATTGTGGAGAAATAAATGAAAACTTCAGATTTTTATTATGATTTGCCCGAAGAGCTTATTGCACAGACTCCCATTGAGCCAAGAAATGCATCAAGACTTATGCTGCTCAATAAGAACACCGGTGATGTGGAGCATAAAATTTTTAAGGATTTGACAGAATATCTGAATCCAGGTGACTGTCTCATACTGAATAATACACGTGTAATACCTGCTAGGATTTACGGTGTAAAAAAAGAAACAGGTGCAGTAGTTGAGTTCCTGCTTCTTAAGCAGATTGAAAATCTTGTGTGGGAATGTCTCTGCGGTCCGGGTAAAAGGGCTAAAATAGGTACTGAATTCGTATTCGGTGACGGTCAGCTTGAATGTGTTGTTAAAGATATACTTAAGGACGGCAACAGATTGATTGAATTCAGGTGTGAAAACAATATTTATGCTGTTCTTGATGAAATCGGTCAGATGCCGCTGCCGCCTTACATAAAAGAAAAGCTTGATGATAAGGAGCGTTATCAGACGGTTTACAGTGAGAATTTAGGTTCAGCTGCAGCACCGACAGCAGGATTGCACTTTACAACGAAAATGCTTGAAGAAATTAAAGCTAAGGGCATAAATATAGGTTATGTTACATTACATGTTGGTTTAGGAACCTTCAGACCTGTTAAAGTTGATGATGTAACCAAGCATAATATGCATAAAGAGCATTATATAATGCCACAGGAAACTGCTGACTTAATTAACGAAACACATAAGAACGGCAAGCGTGTTATCTGCGTTGGAACAACAAGCTGCCGTACAGTTGAATCGGTTGCAACGAAAAATGGTTGTATTTGTGCAGATGAGGATGATACAAGCATCTTTATTTATCCGGGTTATCAATTTAAATGTATGGATGCACTTGTAACAAATTTCCATTTGCCTGAAAGCACATTGATTATGCTTATTTCAGCCTTTGCAGGCTTTGATAATGTTATGAATGCTTACAACATTGCGGTTGAAGAAAAGTATCGCTTTTTCTCTTTCGGTGATGCGATGTTTATTTATTGAGGTATTAAGATATGTACAAACTTTTGAAAAAAGAGGGTAATGCAAGACGCGGTGAATTTCATACAGTACACGGAACTGTGCAGACTCCTGCCTTTATGAATGTTGCAACATCAGCTGCAATCAAAGGCGGATTATCAACAGAGGATCTTAAAGAAATTGACTGTCAGGTAATGCTCTGCAATACTTACCATCTTCACGTAAGACCAAGTGATAAGCTTGTGTATGATATGGGTGGACTGCATAAATTCACGAATTGGGACAGACCGATTTTAACTGACAGTGGTGGATTCCAGGTTTTCAGTCTTGCTAAACTAAATAAAATCAAAGAAGAGGGTGTAACCTTCAATTCACATGTTGATGGCAGGAAAATATTTATGGGTCCTGAGGAAAGTATGCAGATTCAGTCAAATCTTGCTTCAACGATTGCAATGGCTTTTGATGAATGTGTTGAAAATCCGGCAACTCTGAAATATGCTAAGGAGGCTTGTGAAAGAACTCTGCGCTGGCTTGAACGCTGTAAAATTGAAATGGACAGACTGAATTCCCTTGAAACAACTATTAATAAAAAACAGATGCTTTTTGGAATTAATCAAGGCTGCACATTTGATAATTTAAGAATTAAGCATATGAAAGAAATAGCAAAAATGGGTCTGGATGGATATGCAATCGGAGGTCTTGCTGTTGGTGAGCCGAAGGAGGATATGTATCGAATTATCTCCGCAGTTGAACCTTATATGCCTGAAGACAAACCAAGATATTTAATGGGTGTCGGTACTCCCGGCAATATCCTTGAGGCAGTCAGCAGGGGAGTGGATCTTTTTGATTGCGTTATGCCAAGCCGAAACGCGAGACATGGACAACTCTTTACTAAAAAAGGTATAATAAATATCAATAATGCCAAATATGAGAGAGATGGTGCACCCATTGACGATGCATGTAATTGTCCGACCTGCAGAAATTATTCACGCAGCTATATACGCCATTTATTTAAGAGCAGCGAGATACTCGGCATGCGTCTTGCAGTTATTCACAATCTGTATTTTTATAACAACCTTATGAAAGAAATTCGCGAGAATCTGGACAATGGTACATTTATGGACTACAAAAATGAATTTTGTGTTAAACTTGATACCAGAATTTAGAAAAGGCTTGCAAATTATACTGTTTTCTAATATAATAATTTTATTCAATTTAGGAGGAAAAAAT
>UQVI01000225.1 GCA_900544515.1 uncultured Oscillospiraceae bacterium
GTGGGCTCGGAGATGTGTATAAGAGACAGATATTATACAGTAAATATGAAAGGATGAGAGTATGGAAATTTTTGACGCAATAAAAGCACTTACCCAATACGCAATTAATGAAGAATTAATTGAAAAAGAAGACGAAGTTTACTGTATAAATTCACTGTGCCAGGTGCTGAATATTGATTTTTATGAGGATGCAGACATTGATGGTGAATACGCTCTTGAGGAAATACTGTCATCAATGCTTGACTATGCTGTAAAAAACGGACTTTGCGAGGACAGTATTGTTTACCGTGACCTGTTTGATACAAAGATAATGGGTGTACTGACTCCCCGTCCTTCACAGGTTATTAAAACCTTTTATGATAAATACGCTATTTCTCCGAAAGATGCGACGGACTATTATTATAAGCTTGCAAAGAGCAGTGATTATGTAAGAGATTACCGTATAAAAAACGATCTTAAATGGGTTACAAAAACACAGTACGGTGATATTGATATAACGATAAATCTTTCAAAGCCGGAAAAGGATCCCAAAGCAATTGCTGCTGCACTTAAAATGAAGCAAAGCTCTTATCCCAAATGTATGCTGTGCAAGGAGAATGAGGGATATGCAGGCAGAGTCAATCACCCTGCAAGACAAAATCACAGAATCATTCCGATAAAGCTTGACGGCAGTGATTTTTATATGCAGTATTCACCATATGTTTATTATAATGAACACTGTATTGTTTTTAATGCAGAGCATATTCCGATGAAAATTGACAAGGCTGCTATTGTTAAGCTCCTGTCATTTCTCGAGCAGTTTCCGCATTATTTCATTGGCTCAAATGCAGGACTTCCGATTGTAGGCGGCTCCATTCTCACGCACGAACATTTTCAGGGCGGTAACTACGAATTTGCTATGGCAAAAGCACCTGTTGAAATACCTTTCACCTTCAAGGGATATGAGGATATTGAAGCAGGTATTGTAAAATGGCCGATGAGTGTAATAAGACTTGCCTGTGAGGACAGACACAGACTTGCCGATTTAGTCGGAATAATCTTTAATGCTTGGCAGGATTATACCGATGAGGATGCTTTTATTTTAGCTCAAACCGACGGAGAAATGCACAACGCAATTACACCGATTACAAGAATGAGAAACGGAAAATTTGAAATTGACCTTGTTCTCAGAAACAATATTACAACTGAGGAATGTCCGATGGGCTATTATCATCCGCATCCCGAACCTCACCATATTAAGCAGGAAACCATCGGTCTTATTGAGGTTATGGGTCTTGCGGTGCTTCCGTCAAGGCTTAAGGGCGAAATGACAGAGCTTGCAAAGGCTATGTTAAATGGTGATGATATCAGAAACAACAAGGATTTGTCAAAGCACTATGAGTGGTCAGAGCAGATTAAAACAAAGCACAATATTACAGCGGAGAATATTGATAATATTCTGAAAGAGGAAATCGGTATTGTTTTCACTGAAATACTTGAGCAATGCGGTGTGTTTGACAGAACGCCGGCCGGAATAAAACAGTTTATCACTTTCCTTGAAAGCATAAATACTGATGAAATTTAATTAACATATGTTTTTTTGACAGACAAAAGGCTCAGCGTAAGCTGAGCCTTTTGTCATACATTTTTATTGCAATTAATACGATTATAAAGCTTACTGCTCCGCCGATTGTTACATCACTTAAATAATGAGCACCCATAACAAGCCTTGTGTAAGCAACGATTGAAGTATATATACATGGTATCCAGAAACACATTTGACTGTGCTTTTTGTATTTGTCTGAAAGATACGGTATAAACATAAGAAGATAACTCATTGCTGCACCTGCGGTGTGTCCGCTGGGGAAGGATTTATTGCCGTTTATTCCGTTGATTATATACCATGGTGTAAAGTCGTCAAAACGATTTGCTGCAACCAAATCTCGGAATCTTACTCTGCCCCAAAGGTATTTCAGACCCTCAATGGCAGTAATCTGGACAAACATAACAATGACACCGATTATTGCAATCCGCCTGAGTATATCCTTTTTGTCATCCGGTATTTTGATGTACTTACCTACTGTGAGGCATACTATACCGAAGCCTATTCCGTATATTAAACCGAATATCATCTGGTGTTCAACAAAAAAATATTTGCTTATATAATATCCGAAGTAAGCAGAACCACCCATTGCAATGATAAATCCTGCAATCTGCTGCAGTCTGTTTTTGTATGTATAAAACAGAACCTGTCTCTTATACACATCTCCGAGCCCACGAGACTAAGGCGAATCTCG
>UQVI01000226.1 GCA_900544515.1 uncultured Oscillospiraceae bacterium
TTGCGTCTTGCGAGGCTTTTTGGCTGTATTTCAGGCAATTTCTGCGAAAAACCAAGACTTCGTTACCGTACCTCAGCTAAAGTTCTTGGCTTTATTTTTTTGTAATTAAATATGATGATAACGACATAATATTTAAAAGCGAAAAGCATAATTGTTTTGTTAATTTTTTATCAATCTTCAAAAATATTTCCAAAATGACTATACCACAGGAATAACATCAAAAATGTCAAGATACTAGCTCTTGTGTCGATTATGAACAGATTGTAAAATCAATTAGCTTATATGCTCGAAATATTGAATTTTAGCACAATATATGGTATAATAAGGGCACAATATACAAATCAAGCAATTGTGTATTGACAGCATTATATAATGTATATGAAAAAGAGCGGAGGTGATTTCAATGGTTGAAATTACAGAAACAACAATGTATATTTTTTGGGCAGCGGCAATTATTCTGTTCGGTGTCGCGGAGGCCGTTACTGCACAGCTCGTTTCAATATGGTTTTTGATAGGAGCAATCGCAGCACTGATAGCAGCACTCTGCGGAGCAAACCTGATTATTCAGATTATTGTTTTTATAGCTGTTTCGATTTTGGCTCTTGTTATCACAAGGCCACTTGTAAAAAAATATATTAATCCGAAAAAAGAACATACTAATGCAGACAGGGTTATCGGTCAGGTCGGAATCGTGGCTGAGGATATTGATAATATCAAGGCTACAGGTCAGGTAAAGGCTGACGGAAAAATCTGGACTGCAAGAGCAACCGACAACAGCATTATTCCCTCAGGCTGTGAAGTTATCATTGAGAAAATTGACGGAGTAAAGCTGATTGTCAAAAATAAATCATAAGAATCAAGGAGAAAAATTATGACATCTTTAGCACCAATTATTATTGCAGCACTTGTAATTATCGCAATTGTTGCACTCATCTTAACAAACATCAGAATTGTACCACAGTCAAAGGCTTATGTTATTGAAAGACTCGGTACCTACTACGCAACATGGGAAACAGGTATCCACGTTAAAATACCTTTCCTTGACAGAATTGCAAAAATCGTTTCACTTAAAGAACAGGTTGTTGATTTCAAGCCGCAGCCGGTTATCACAAAGGATAACGTAACAATGCAGATTGATACCGTTGTATTCTATCAGATAACCGACCCTAAGCTTTACACCTATGGTGTTGAAAGCCCAATTTCAGCAATTGAAAATCTTTCAGCAACAACACTGCGTAACATCATCGGTGAGCTTGAGCTTGACTCAACTCTTACCTCACGTGATACAATCAATGCTAAAATCAGAGTAATTCTTGACGAGGCAACTGACCCATGGGGTATTAAGGTAAACCGTGTTGAGCTTAAAAACATTATCCCTCCGAGAGAGATTCAGGACGCAATGGAAAAGCAAATGAAGGCTGAACGTGAGCGCCGTGAGGCAATCCTCAGAGCTGAGGGTGAAAAGCAGTCAAGAATTCTTGTTGCTGAGGGTCACAAGGAATCAAAGATTCTTGAGGCTGAGGCAGAAAAGCAGTCTGCAATTCTTCACGCTGAGGCTGTTAAAGAGGCTAAGGTTCGTGAGGCTGAGGGTGAGGCTGAAGCTATCCTCAAGGTACAGACCGCTACTGCTGATGCAATTAAACTCTTAAACGATGCAAATGCCAACGACGCTGTTGTTAAGCTTAAGGCACTTGAAGCATTCGCAAAGGCTGCTGACGGCCAGGCAACAAAAATTATCATCCCTTCGGAAATTCAGGGAATTGCAGGTCTTGCAGAAGGCATCACTCAGTCAGTAACAAAGAAATAATCACACTTCAACCAAGCCAGCTTCAGCCAATGCTGAAGCTGGTCTTTCTTTATGATTATTATGAATATATTATATGAACTAAAATTCAATATCTTAAATTTTTTACCATGCTTTATTCCCTTAATCATGGGTATTGCTCTCATTTTTAACAGAGCAATTATCCATCCAAAAAGAGCACTGGTACGGTCAGGTATTTTTTCATTATTAGGAATTGCTGTCCTTGTATTTGGGATTATTGTTATGTCAAATTACCTGCTTGAATATAAGGATTATAAAAGCCGACTTGAAAATAACCGGGTTCAAACAGTTGAAGGTGTTGTGGAAAATTTTCACCCCCAGCCAAAGGAAGGACATGACAGTGAACACTTTACTGTAAACGGCATATATTTTGAATATTCAAACTTTAATATACAAAATGGCTACTGCGATATTATGGAACTGTCTCTTATACACATCTCCGAGCCCACG
>UQVI01000227.1 GCA_900544515.1 uncultured Oscillospiraceae bacterium
GCTCGGAGATGTGTATAAGAGACAGATCAAATGCAGGCGTTCAGTTTTTTCATAACGATGTGAACATTGTTTTGAAATTTTCTATTTAATGAATAATAACTAAAATTATATAAAATTGGATTGGAGTTGTTTTTTTTTGAAAAAAGAAGAATTTATTTATTTACCAAAGCTTGTACAGCAATACCTGGTTTATATCGAAGCCATTAAGGGTCACAGTGAATTATCGGTTATTGAGTATGCCTCTGATTTGAGAACCTTTTTTCGGTATTTAGCGAAAGAAAAAGGTTTATACAGTAAGGATACACCTGACGAAAAAATTGATTTGTCCCCTATTGATTTGGGTTTTATACAGAGCGTAAATCTTACTGATGCATATCAATTTCTGATTTACTGCAAAAATGTCCGAAATAACAATGAAACTACACGCGCAAGACGTGTTATTTCCATACGCAGATTTTACAATTATTTGTCAGAAAATCTAGGGTTAATTGAGAAGAATCCCATGAAAAGCCTTGATGCACCGAAAACGAAAAAGGCGCTGCCGAAGTATCTTACTTTAGAAGAGGCTGAAAATTTACTCTCAGTAATAGATGGTAAATATAAAGAGCGTGATTATGCAATTGTTACTTTGTTTTTAAACTGTGGTATGCGACTCAGCGAACTTGTGTCCATAAATTATAACGATATAAAGGACGACGGTTCATTGGTTATCACCGGTAAAGGCAATAAAGAAAGAATAGTGTATCTGAATCAGGCTTGTATAGACGCGGTTATAAAGTATATGAAGGTCAGACCGAATGACGGAGTAAAGGACAGAGCGTTATTTTTAAGCTCGCGCAATCAAAGAATCAGTCCTAAAACCGTTCAGCATATTGTTTATACATATCTTGATAAGGCCGGATTAGGTGATCGTGGCTTGTCGGTACATAAGCTCAGACACACTGCTGCTACACTTATGTATCAGCACGGCAATGTTGATTTGCTCTTATTGAAAGAAATTCTTGGGCACGAAAATCTTGGTACTACAGAAATATACACACACATCAATGATGAAGCTACAAGAAAGGCGATTCAGTCAAATCCGCTTGCAAAAGAAAAATCTAAATGGTGACTATCGTAAAAAGAAGATTTGTCAATCCTGCATCAATCAGTGAAGTTATGGCAATACACAACGCAAAGAGTAAGTATTTTCTTATATAAGGCTTCAGACTTAATTCCGTGTGCTCATCAGAATTCTTTGTAAGGCCGATGAGTTCTTTTGATAATGATGTGCTCAGTTTTATTGTAAATGCTATTACGGTAAGAAATAGTGCAATGTAGGGGACTAGCATTACAAGTGAATACCCTATCCCCTTCACTGAATAATTTGTAAAGAAAAAGGCAGCACGAATTCCTGTTACCAGACCTATTACAGTGGGTATAATATTTATTATCGGATAACCAATAAGGCAGAATCCAAGAAAAACAACAAGAAGAAAAAGCGAAAAATATATGCAGAAATTTGAAATAAACAGATTTATTATGCTTTGACTTTCAGGCTTGAGTAAGGAATCCAACAGCTCTGTAGATGCCATTTTATAAAAATATGAGCCGATAAATAAGCCGAAAGAATAAAATAATGCTGTGTAAATAATGGATTTGTATTCTTCAAAAAGCTCGTTTATATCCTTCTTTTCCTTATCAGAAGTTTTGTTGTCTGTATTAAAAAATTCTTCGCTTTCAAAAAAAGCTAATTCTTCATCTTCCATAAATGTCACCTTGATTTTTTACTTGATTTTATCAGCGAAACTGCAAAAGCACAAACAAGAATTGCGCATACTTTGATTATAATAAATACAGTTCCTGTTTTATTAACGCAGAAATTCACAACAGTATATATAAGTAACGGCATAACAGAAATGATTGAAAGCATCAAAAAATTATTTTTGAATCCGCTTGTGCTAACAAATGCAACGATTATTGATGAGGCAATACATATTCCTGTGCCGGCATACTGAAGAACGCTTAAATCAAGGTCAAGCTTCAGAAATATAAAAGAGCATAGCATATTAAGTACAACAATACTGAAAACCGTGCTGACAGCTATTTTAATCACATATTTAATAAGAAGTCCTTTTGTTTCACCTGCTGTAATTTTAGGCATAAAAATCCCTCCGAAAATAATTATTCGAAGGGATAACTTTTTAGAACATTATTTATTGTTTTTTGTCTCGTCAACAAC
>UQVI01000228.1 GCA_900544515.1 uncultured Oscillospiraceae bacterium
CATAAGAATTATTATACAAAAATGAAATACTTTCAAATTTATTTTCAAAAACAAATTCATTCATTTTTTTAACCGTATTCCACCAGTAATCATGATTACCTTTAAGGATTATTTTTTTTCCGTTTAATTTATCAATAAAAGCAAAATCAGGAACAAGCTCATTAAAATTCATTGCCCAACTTATATCTCCGGCAATAACCACATAATCATTTTCTGCTACTACGCTGTTCCAGTTCTTTTCGAGCTTTTTTGTATAATCCTGCCAGCCATCAAAAGTGTCCATCGGTTTATCTGTGCCAAATGACAGGTGTGTATCTGCAATTGCAAAAAGTGACATATTTTCTCCTTGAATAAATATATAAAAACAATCTAATACTAATGTTGAAGGGAGTGAAACAAAATGGATAAAGAAATTAAAGGAATTACCTGTCAGGTTAAAAACTGCAAGTTCCATGATGAATCAGATAACTGCCATGCAGGTACAATCCGTGTTGGTGACAGATCTGCCACAAGCATTTCCGATACAGCTTGTGAAACATTTGAATGCTGTGAAGGCTGCGAATGCAGATAACAAAACCCCTTTAAATGAAAATACGGCTCTGTTTTCAGAGCCGTATTGTTTTATAAGTCAAGGAGTTTAAATACCATTTGGCTCATATCCTCTTTATCGCATACATCGGTAAATCTTACCTCTTTGTCTTTCAGTGAAGCAAGAGGCTTTGGTACATCAGCACCTGTAACTCTGTTAAGCTCATCAACCATTTCAAATTCGTCAAGCTCAGGCTTATTTCCGCCTGTTACTGCGTCAAGAACGCTTGCTGAGAACTTATATGGCGATGCAGTTGAATCAATAACTGCAGGAATATCGTCACCTGTAGCTTTTACATATTCATCATATACCTTGACTGCAACAGCAGTGTGGGTATCGCAGAGATAATTATACTCATCGAAATGTGATTTGATTGTAGCATCCACATTTTCTTCACTTGTATAGCCGGCATCAAAAGTTTTCTGAATCTTGGCAATAAGCTCTTCAGATACAGTATATTTACCTTCTGCAGAAAGCTTATTCATCAAGTCTGAAATAAGCTGATCATCTTCACCGCTCATATGATAAAGAAGTCTTTCAAGGTTTGAAGAAATAAGAATATCCATAGATGGTGAGGTTGTGGTATAGAAAGCTCTGTTTCTGTCATATGTGCCTGTCTTTAAGAAATCAGTAAGAACATTGTTTGAGTTTGATGCACAAACAAGAGTCTTGATTGGAAGACCCATCTGCTTTGCATAGTAGCCTGCAAGAATGTTACCGAAATTACCTGTAGGTACAACAACATTGATTTCCTCACCTGCTTTGATTTTGCCCATATCAAGCATATCGCAATAGGTTGAGAAATAGTAAACAATCTGCGGTACAAGTCTGCCCCAGTTAATGGAGTTGGCAGATGAGAACATCATGTTTTTCTCAGCAAGCTGAGCCTTGATTTGCGCATTGGTAAAGATTGATTTAACCGCACTCTGTGCATCGTCAAAATTGCCGTTGATTGCACAAACTGCAACGTTGTCACCCTCCTGAGTGGTCATCTGCAATTTCTGCATTGGTGAAACACCGTCAACAGGATAGAAAACAAGAATCTTTGTATTTTCAACATTCTTGAAGCCTTCAAGAGCAGCCTTGCCTGTGTCACCTGAGGTTGCAACAAGAATAACAATTGTTTTGCCGTCAGCAGTTTTCTTTGCAGAAACAGTCATAAGATAAGGTAAAAGCTGAAGAGCCATATCCTTGAAAGCACAGGTAGGTCCGTGCCATAACTCTAAAATATTTTTATTACCGCATACATTAACAGTCGGTGCAATTTTTGATGATGAAAACTTTTCAGCAGCATAAGCACCCTCTACACAGTAATTAAGCTCTTCCTCTGTAAAATCTGTTAAAAACTCTTTAAGTACAATTTTGGCTCTGTCAATGTAAGACATAGATACCATAGATGAAATTTTATCCATTGAGAACTGTGGCATCTCAACAGGGACAAAAAGTCCGCCCTCTTCACTGATACCCTGCGCAATTGCCTGTGCAGCAGTAACTCTTATGGAATTATCTCTTGTAGATGTATAAAGCATAATCATTCTCCTTATTAAGTTGACACAAGCTGTCAACTAAAATCTTATATCTGTCTCTTATACACATCTGACGCTGCCGACGACTAGTCGA
>UQVI01000229.1 GCA_900544515.1 uncultured Oscillospiraceae bacterium
CGAGATTCGCCTTAGTCTCGTGGGCTCGGAGATGTGTATAAGAGACAGGCCCTGCACGATCAGTACAGAGATTTTTATTATACTTCACCTGTTTATGATGCTGAAAAGGCGGTTACACATATTGACGGGTCACACCCTTATTGCTCAATCTGGGATGGTGGCGAGCATACATTTCTTTGTGCATCACAGGCACTTGATTTTGTAAAGAAAACTTACAGCGAGCTTGAAGAGAATAACATAGATGTTCAGGGCGCATATCTTGATGTATTTTCTGTTATGAACGGAGATGAATGCTTCCACCCCAATCACAAGGTCACAAGAGAGGAAAGCATAAATCACCGTGCTAGCTGCTTTGATTATCTGAATGAAAAAGGACTTATTATGTCATCAGAAGAGCCCGCAATGCAGCTTTTAAACCATATTGCGCTTGTTCATCACGGTCCATATACATTAAGACCGCAGGTAAATGGTGAAGCAATGGGAATTCCTGTTCCGCTGGGCAGTCTTGTTTTTCATGATTGTATTATGATACCGTGGAATTGGTGGAATAACTGGGGCATTCCAAAGGGCGAAAATGGTGATTTGCATTGTGCATTAAATGCAGGTATGCCGTATTTTCATCCTTATGTTGAAAAGGATATGAAGCTTGGAAATGACCCTCGTTCTGCTGATGCTGATTTACTTGAGGATGAAAAGCTGAAAGCAGAAATAGAGCGTGTGAAACCTTTTGCTCAGCTTCAGGCAAAGCTTTATAACCAAGAAATGGTTAAGCACGAATTTTTAGGCTGTTATGAAAAGCAGAGAGCAACCTATTCAGACGGCACAACTGTAACGATTGATTTAAAAAATAATACATATGAAATCGGAGAATAATCTATGCTGACCTTTACAGAAAAAATTTATAAATGCAGCACAGTGTGTGAAGAGTCTGTGCTTCCGTCATTGTCTTATGAAAAAGAGAAAATTAAAGCAAAATCAACCATAAATGATTTTGAAGGATTGTTTATCGGCTACGGAACCCGCGAAAATTCATATCCTTACACAGAACAGAATCTTTATGCAGATGAAACCGAACAGAAACTGCCTGTTGCAATCCTTGAAAATGAATTTTTATATGCTGAATTTTTGCCTACACTCGGCGGCAGGCTGTGGAAGCTTTATGACAAGAAAAAGCAAAGGGATATTCTTTATACAAATGATGTTATCCGTTTTCGCAATTTGAGTATCCGCAATGCATGGTTTTCCGGCGGTGTAGAATGGAACTGTGGCATAATCGGTCATACACCGTTTACCTGTTCACCTATGTATACCGCAAGGGTTAAGGGGAAAAACGGCGAGGAAATCTTAAGGCTTTACGAGTTTGAGCGCACACGCAGTATCTATTATCAAATGGATTTCTGGATTGAAAAGAATGTTTTGATGTCCTGTGTCAGAATCGAAAATCCGAATGAAGAGGTCGTACCGATGTATTGGTGGAGCAATATGGCAACGCCTGAATATAAGGGTGGCCGGGTTGCTGTTCCTGCAAGCAGTGCCTATAACAATTCCGACGGAATGGGTATAAAAAAATCATCCATTCCGATTGATAACGGTATTGATGTTTCGTATGCTGAGAATATTCCGAATACCATAGATTATTTTTATGATATTGATAAAAACGATAACAAGTTTATTGCAAATGTGGATGCAAACGGATATGGACTTCTGCAGTTTTCAAGCAATCGACTGAAAGGCAGAAAGCTGTTTTCATGGGGGCATATTGAAGGCTCTGCACACTGGCAGGATATGCTGACAGACAAGGCAGGCTGGTATGTTGAAATTCAGGCAGGTCTTGGCAAAACACAGTATGAATGTTTGCCGATGCCGCCTAAAACAACATGGTCTTTTATGGAGTGTTATACGCTTGCAGATATCGGCAGTGATGCTGTCGGCAAATCCTATGATGAACTTGTCAGTGCAGTAAATGAACAGGTAAACAGCATGTATTCGTCAGATAAACTTGATGCAATGTGTAAAAAGGCTGCTGCGGATATTTCACTTCAAAAGGGTGAAATTGTATTGTGCGGCAGCGGATTTGGATATTTGAACAATATGCTTGAAAACAACGCACCAAAGCATCTTGAATTTACACCCGGAGGGGATGCAAAGTCTGTCTCTTATACACATCTCCGAGCCCACGAGACTAAGGCGAATCTCGT
>UQVI01000230.1 GCA_900544515.1 uncultured Oscillospiraceae bacterium
TCTCGTGGGCTCGGAGATGTGTATAAGAGACAGGAATGATATAGTGCATAATGAAAAAAACATTTACTCAAAAAATATTTAATGTTTCTGATAAAATAAGTCGCATAAGTATGAGCCATAAAGAAAAAGGCGGAGCAAATGTTTCGCAAATATTAAACCGAGAACGTATGGATTCAATGATCGACTTCTTGTTTGACCATGCTTATACACCTGTTGCAGAGCTTAAAATGGATGCGTATGTAAGCAGTGAGCCATTGAAGTTTGAAGAGCGTTTTTCAGGCAGAAAAATCGAGAATATTAAGGTTGGCGATGTTTGGGCACATAACAACTTTGATTGTGCGTGGTTTCATATTACAGGCAAAATTCCTTCAGTAACTGATAATAAAAATGTTGTTTATCTTTTAAATCTCGGAGGCGAAGGCTTGATATGTAAGACAGATGGCACTGCAGTCCAGTCCATTACGTGTTCGGCTTCGGAGTTTGAATATTCTCTTGGATTTCCTGTTAAGCGGGTTGTTGATGATTTTTCAAAAAACAGCGTTGTTGATTTCTGGGTGGATGCAGCTGCAAATGATTTGTTTGGTAATCTGAAAAATAAAGCTGCGATTGATGAGGCTTGTATTGCCGTATGCAATGAAAATATCCGTGCACTTGCTTATGATTTGCAGGTGCTGATTTCTGTTTATGATACAAATCCTGCTGATGAATTTACATCTAAGATTTATAATATATGCAAAAGTCTGCTGAATTCATATAAAAATATAACTGATGAAAAGGCTGCCGATATACGCAAAGATATTGCATCTTTACTTGAACAAAAGAGTGCTGATCATCCGTTTGAATATCTTGCAGTAGGTCATGCACATCTTGACCTTGCATGGAAGTGGCCTATAAGAGAAAGCAAGCGCAAGGGTGCACGAACTTTCAGCACACAGCTTCATAATATTGAAAAATATCCTGATTATATTTTTGGTGCGTCACAGGCTCAGCTTTATGATTGGATAAAAGAGGATTATTCTCAGATTTATGAGCGTGTTCTTAATGCAGCAAAAACACCGAATTGGGATGTACAGGGTGCAACTTGGGTTGAAATGGATTCAAACCTCATCAGCGGTGAAAGTATGATAAGGCAATTCTATTACGGCAAAAAGTTTTTTCGTGAAGAATTCGGTCAGGATATGAAAATCCTGTGGCTGCCTGACAGCTTTGGTTATTCTGCCTGCTTGCCGCAGGTGATGAAGCTGGCAGGCGTGCCGTATTTTCTTACACAGAAAATGAGCTGGAATACAGTTAATAAATTTCCATATCACACTTTTAAATGGCAATCTCCTGACGGTTCAGAGGTATTTGCACATATGCTGCCTGACGAAACATACAATGGACCTGTTAAAGGCTCACGCCTTAAATTCGGAGAGAAGAACTATCAGGAGAGAGCAATAAGCAGTAATGCAATGATGCTGTATGGTATAGGTGACGGAGGGGCAGGTCCGGGATATGAGCATATTGAACGTATGCACCGTTTTAAAGACCTTTCACATATGCCGAAGGTAACACCTAAAAAGGCTCTGGATAGCTTTAAAATCCTTGATGACGGAAAAACCAATTATCCGACTCATATAGGGGAGCTGTATCTTGAAAGACATCAGGGAACATATACAACCCAGAGCAAAAATAAAAAGTATAACCGCAAATGTGAATTTGCACTTAAGAATTATGAATATCTTATGCTGCTTGCAAAAGAGCGTGATATTGATATTCCTGTTTCAGGCGAAGAACTGGAAACGATTTGGAAGGAAGTACTTCTTTATCAATTTCACGATATTCTTCCCGGTTCATCAATCAACCGTGTATATGATGAAAGTGTTGAACGATATGAAAAAATACTTGCTCGTCTTAATGAAGGAATAGAAAATCTGTCAAATCAGATTTTCGGCAAAGGCTTGCTGAATCTGAATTCGTTTTCACAAAGCGGTATTTTTAAAGTAGACAGTGAATGGTATTATTCTGATGTGCCGGCAATGGGATTTGCTTCTGTGTCTCAGATGAAAAAGGTAAAAAAGTTTATTGCTGTCTCTTATACACATCTCTGAGCCCACGAGACTAAGGCGAATCTCGTATGCCGTCTTCTGCTTGAAAAA
>UQVI01000231.1 GCA_900544515.1 uncultured Oscillospiraceae bacterium
CTAGTCGTCGGCAGCGTCAGATGTGTATAAGAGACAGTTTTATATTTGCATTTGATTTATATTTTCTCATATACACAATTTAACCTCGACTTAGGTGGGATTTTTTATGTTATTTTACGTGGTATCACGCGGATGCTGCAGACAAAAAGCACTGTTCTTGTTTATACTTTCTGTCACGTATCAATTTTTACTCAAAATGTACTCGCAAACAAAAATAAGACCATAAATTTGGCTTGGTTAAGCCAAATTTATGGTCTTTAATATCATTCCCACTCAATTGTGCCGCATGGCTTTGGTGTGAGGTCGTAAAGAACTCTGTTGACCCCCTCAACCTCATTTGTGATACGCTGGGTGATATGCTGAAGAAGTTCAAATGGAACATTTTCAACTGTAGCGGTCATTGCGTCAGTTGTGTTGACTGCGCGGATAATAACAGGGTAAGCATAGGTGCGCTTTCCGTCCTTAACGCCAACTGAGCAAAAGTCAGGCACAGCTGTGAAATACTGCCAAACTTTGCCTTCAAGGCCGTTCTTTGCAAATTCCTCACGAAGAATCGCGTCTGATTCACGTACACACTCCAAACGGTCACGTGTAATTGCACCGAGACAGCGAACACCAAGACCCGGACCCGGAAACGGCTGACGGTAAACCATTCCGTCAGGAAGACCAAGAGCATTACCAACAACTCTTACCTCATCCTTATAAAGGAACTTAAGCGGCTCAACCAACTCGAATTGAAGATCCTCAGGCAGACCGCCAACATTATGGTGTGCTTTAACGCCGTCGCTTTCAATAATATCAGGGTAAATTGTACCCTGTGCGAGGAACTCTATGCCCTCCTGCTTTCTTGCCTCCTCTTCAAATACACGAATAAACTCGGCACCAATAATTTTACGTTTCTTCTCAGGCTCTGCAACATCTGCAAGCTTGTCCAGAAATCGGTCAACAGCATCAACATAAATGAGATTGGCATCCATCTGATTGCGGAAAACCTCAACAACCTGTTCAGGCTCGCCCTTACGAAGCAGCCCATGATTAACGTGAACACAAACAAGCTGCTTGCCGATTGCTTTTATCAGAAGTGCAGCTACAACAGACGAGTCTACACCGCCTGAAAGAGCAAGGAGCACTTTTTTATCGCCGACTTGTTTTTGAATTTCAGAAACCTGCTCTTCAATAAATGCATCTGCAAGCTCTTTGGTATTGATACGAGCCATAGTATCAGGTCTTTTATTATTATCCATATACATACCTCTAATCTGATTTTTTTTACATTTCAAGTATAACACAGATTTATTTTTTTCGTCAATACATAGTTTAGCAAACTGAATAGCAATAGGTTATAAAAGGCAGATTTAAGCTAATACTGCGTTAAAAATGTTCAGCATACGCCAGTATACCTACGCTTTTTGTCTTGTCTAACCTAAATCTGCTCTTTTATAACTGCTGCGCACCTGAGATGCAAAAAATAGGCTGTCGATATTCAGTTCGCTAAACTATATATTAAAATCCCTGCCGCCAAAGCAGCAGGGATAAAATTGATTAAGCTAAAAACTCCGAAACGTTTTCGTAATCCTTAACCTTTTCATGATTATTCTCAACAATTCTTTCGGTAAAGGAAAGCTTTGTTTTTCTCTTTTTAAGAGATTCAGTAAATCTTCTTGAAACAGCAATAAATATGATGAAAATATAAGGCATACCAAGATTTGTTTCAAGTAAAGAATTGATAATCATAGGTGAAAGAGCAGATACATTCATGCCTGTAACACCGAGATCTGCAGAGCGGATACCGCCGAGATACAATCCGATTTCCCAGCCTGCCTGAACAAGAATGCCAATAATAAGCAACCATAGAATGTTTACACGTTCGTCCTTCTTTTTGCGTGACATATTCCATAAGAACAGCAATACATAACCAACAAATAAAATCAGAGCCATCCATCCATGATATGCACCTGTTTCACGCCAGATTGTGATTGTATAGTTATGAGGACCAAAGGTCTTTGTAAGCAGCGGGCAGCATATCCACCCTGTCTCTTATACACATCTCCGAGCCCACGAGACTAAGGCGAATCTC
>UQVI01000232.1 GCA_900544515.1 uncultured Oscillospiraceae bacterium
CTGTAACGGTGTATGTGCCTTCCGGGATATTATTTAAGGTAAATTCTCCTTTATTATCAGTTGTGCGCTCATAGGTCAAACCATTGCCTGTAATAGTAAATGGAATACCTGACACATCGCCATCTTCACTCGTTTTTTTGAGATGAAGATTACCTGACGCTGTTTTGACTTTAAATGATGATGCTGGTACAGGGTCAGACAGCATACCTACAAGACTCTGATTTTCTGCTTTATCATCAGGAACATAACCTACATTTGCACCAACCTCTGTACACGGCTTGGTCATTCTAACATTTGTTTCAGCAGGAACAGCTGCCGTTGTATAAACGATCAGAGTATTACCTGACTTTTGGAACTTAAGATTGCTGTTGCTTGACGATAAATTAAAATTTGAAAGAACCTGATTACTATCAGTAATCTTTGCCTCATAACGCTTGCTTGAACTGTTCCACTTTAACTCGAGGGTATTGTTTTGAAAGCTTGGAACAACTCTATGATTTTTAATTCCGTTAAGTATGCCCTTATATGCCGTTAATACCTCAGGATATGCACAGGCACCTGTTCTATAATATCTTTCACGGACATCATAACCCAATATAGAAGTTATATAATCACCATTACTAGCATAGCCATTAAGACCGGCAGTGGGATTATTTCCATCTGCCGAAGTACGGAAACCCTCAGTATATTCCCATATTATAAGCTGGGTGGCAATTCTGGCAGCCTCAGCAGACACGCCATAAGTAAAATTAGGATAACCGTAAATGGTAGCCCATGTTACACCGTTTTGCTGTTCAACACTCATTTTTTGCCAGGCAGGAACATCTTCAATATCCATAACCGTTTCACCCTGACCGGTTTCACCCATATCTTTACCAAATTCCATACAGTAAACGGGTGCCCCCTGATAAGCACCGGAATTCACGGTTGCCATATGAATATTAACTCGCCTGTTTGGATAAGCCCAGTTACCCATATGCTGGTATTGGCTTGTAGCGACCGATATAGACGTCCGGTAAAGTGTTGCTCCTCCGACCAGCATCGGAGACAGCATTGTGAATAAGATTGTTAAGATCAACATCAAAACAATCGGTTTTTGAATCTTTTTCATCAGATTCCTCCTTAAAAAAATTTATAAAATAAAAAAGTACCGATTATAAATCGGTACTTTTTATGAACAATATCTTTTATTTTTAACCATACATTACATAAAGGAAATAGCTTCCGTTACTTCGCGGCTCAATTTTTACATACAGATCAACTTTATTCCAACCGGAATCAATGCAGTGCTGATATTCATAATCAATTGACTCCTTAACCTTTGCCAATAAATCATTTCTGTTATAATTAAGGCTTGAAATTCTGCCTGAATAACCGGTCACATTTGGATTAACAATAACCCCTTTGCTTTCAATATACTTATTTGCCTCGCGCTGAACCCATTCAACATCCGCTTTGCTGAGCATCTTTTTAGTAGTTGTAGTAGGCTTTTTGGTAGTAGTTGTAGGAGCTTTATTTGTGGTAACACTCTTAGTAGTTGTTGACCAGTAGGAATAATATGTTTTTCCATTCACCTTTCTGAAGGTTCTTGACTGAACATAATACTTTGTTCCTGCGGCACAGCCTGTTGCATTCAATGTTGTATTATTAATACCCTTTACAGTAACCTTCTTTGCATTGGCAAAATTGCTTTTTGTTGAATATCTTATCTGATAACCGTCTGCCTTTCCTGACTTATAGGTTGTGACGGTAAACTTTTTGTTACCGCCCTTAACAGACTTAATATGTGCAGGGTCAGGACAATTCTTATTCAGTGTTGTAATCGGCTTTGATGCTGACCATGCTGAATAGGTATACTTCTTGCCTGATTTCTTATAAGTTCTTACTCTTACATAATATCTCTTACTGCTGCCGAGCTTTCTGACTGCGGATGAATTTTTAGTTGTTCTCACAGCCTTTGTATCCTTCGTATTGAACTTTTTTGAAGTTGAATACTGAATCTGATAACCGGTAATATTCTTCTGCTTGCTGAAATTTGCCGTAAAGCCGCAGGGATAGGAAACAATGGATG
>UQVI01000233.1 GCA_900544515.1 uncultured Oscillospiraceae bacterium
GCATACGAGCTTCGCCTTAGTCTCGTGGGCTCGGAGATGTGTATAAGAGACAGGGGTGATAAAGTTTGGTTTCATGGTTTTGAGTTTTATTTGGACAATGAACTCTGGAATGTTGATATATGGTTTTTAGATAAAGAGACCATTGAAAAAGCAGAAAAATACTGTGATGATATATCAGCAAAGGTTAATAAAAACGAACAGTTAAAAATTTCTGTTATTGAAATCAAGCAAGAATTGATAAAAAGAAATTTGTATTCATTCAATAAATATACAAGTATGGATGTTTATGATGCCGTGTTGAATAAAGGCATTATGGGTATAGATGATTTTGTTAAAAATAAGGAGTTAATAAAATGATTAAAAAGATAGGCTACTGCGGTAATCATTGTGAATATTGCTTTTTTACTGAGTGTGATGGCTGCAGGAGCAAAAATCCCAGCTGTTCTTATGCAAATTTATTTGATGATAAAAATTGCCCTAACGTTATTTGCTGTAAGAACAAGAGCATTTACGGCTGTTGGCAGTGTGATAAATTAGATAGTTGTGATACAGGCTTTTTCAGTTCAGGTGAAAACGATGCAAAGGCATATGCATTATACATAAAGAAATATGATATTGAACAATATACAAAAAGAATTCGAAAACTGATGAAAAAGGGTTATAATTATCCAAAAGAATTTAAAGAGATTAATGATGTTGAGCGGATTTTAAAAATATTTGAATGTGAAAATAAATAAAATCTTTAGTTGGAGTTCTTAAAGATGCTTGATATGAATAAATTGCCGAGTGTGATAAAAGACAAAATGGGTGAGCTGAATTATTCTGTTGATGAATTGGGGTGCTCAGGGGCGGATATTATATTTTTTGATGATATGGTGCTGAAAGTTGAAAAGACAAGCGGTCAGTCAAACAGGGAATATGATATTTTGAAATGGATTGACGGCAGGCTGTCTGTTCCTGAGGTGATTGAATTTGTGCAGGAAAATGGTTATAACTATCTGTTGGTGTCCAGGCTTTCCGGTGAAATGATTTGCAGTGAAGAGAATATGCGTAATCTTGATTTTGTAGCGGAAACATTGGCAAACGGATTGAAAAAGCTGTGGAGTTTGGATATAAGTCATTGCCCATACAGCAGCAGGTTAGATGAAAGGCTTAAAGATGCTAAGTATAATATGGATAATGGCTTGGTTGATGTGGATGACGCTGAGGAAGATACATTTGGTGAAAACGGTTTTGAAGATGTGGATGCGTTATATACGTTTTTAGTGAGTAACAAGCCGGATGAGGATTTGGTGTTTACGCATGGTGATTACTGTCTGCCGAATATATTTGTGGATGATAATGATATAAGCTTTTTGGATTTGGGCAAAGCAGGAATAGCAGACAGATGGCAGGATGTTGCACTATGCATACGCTCTTTGAAATATAATGTCTGTGATTTATATGGTGCAAGTGAAGAAGAATTTGAAAGACTGAAAGAAAAAATATATTCCATTTTAGGCATCAAGGAAGATAAAGAAAAGCTGAGATACTATATTCTGCTTGACGAATTGTTTTAATATCAGTAAGGAGTGAGTATGGGAAACGAGTTTAGAGAGAAATTTGCGGATTTCATTTCCGACTTTTCAGACCATAGAAATATGGTTTTATCAACTTCTTTTGAGGACAGAGTAACGTCGAGAATGATGTCAGTTATTCAGATCGACGGCTGCTTTTATTTTCAGGCGGATATTACGTCAAGAAAAGCAGAGCAAATTTTACACAACAAAAATGTTTCGCTCTGCATTGATAATATTCAGATAGATGGAATTTGTGAAAGTATCGGCAGACCATTGGATAATGAAAAATTCTGTGCACTTTTTTCAAAGCATTTCAGCGTGGCATATCAGTTATATACAAGTCTTGGAAATGAGAGACTTTTTAGAATTGAGCCTGTCAGAATTCAAAAATGGATTTATGGAAAGGGCATGCCGTATATTGAAATTTTTGATTGTAAAAATCATAAATATAATAAAGCCCCCTATGCCGGAAAATAAAAAATTATATTT
>UQVI01000234.1 GCA_900544515.1 uncultured Oscillospiraceae bacterium
CTACACTCGACTAGTCGTCGGCAGCGTCAGATGTGTATAAGAGACAGGTTATAAATAAACTGGAAGTCGGTCAATATAATTTCATCATCTGTCAGCGTTTGCTTTGATTCACTGTTCATAGCATATGCAACGATTGTGAAATCGAGGTTGTTTTTGTTATTTTTAATTGAATAATTTATTCCTGCACCTGTACATATAATTGCAAAAGCGAGTGCTGCTGCACCGATTTTTTTCAATAACGGTGAAACTTTAGGCTTTTTATAGTCACTTATTTTTACCGAAAGTCTTGTTTCCATATATGGATCAGGTTTGATTTCTTCAATTGATTTTTTAATCTCGTTATCAAAATTCTTCATAATCCTTTAACTCCTTTTTCAGTATTTCCCGTGCTCGTTTCAGCCTCATCTTAACGGTTGATTCAGTCAATCTGAGGCAGGAGGCAATCTGCTTAACCGAGTAATCCTCATAATAAAACAGATATATAACAGTCTTATATTTATCATCAAGGCTGATTATTTTTGCCTGGATATCTATTGCTTTATCATCTTCATAGCTTTTGTCCGATATTATTTCTTCCTTTAACGACATATTGCTATGACGAGAGGATTTCAGATAATCCTTGCATTTGTTGGCTGTTACCCTTATGAGCCACGCTTTTTCGTGGGTTTCATTTGTAAAATGTGGTGCATTGTATAATCTTTTAATGAAAACCTCCTGCAGGATATCTTCACTTTCCTGAGCACTGCCGGTGTGAAGATATGCAATGCGGTAAAGCGTATTGGCGTATTTGTCATATATCTGCCTGAATATTTCATTATTATCATTACTCATCAGCATTCCTCCTTTTACAAATAATACGAGCAAGAAGATAAAAAGGTCACAAAAAAATCAGCCCGAATATGAGCTGATTTTCTTGCCGTGTTATTATACTCCAAATTTCTCACAGAAATCATCAAGCGACTTGAAGTGCCCGGCATATTCAAGGCTGTCTCTGTATGTGTTTGTCATTTCAATCAGGTAGTCGGATACAAAATAATCCTCATAATCATCACCCTTTACAAGGATAATTCGTTTGTCCTCGTCGTATGAGGAGTAATCATCTCCGTAATAGTCGCCTTCAATAAGATAGAGCTTAACCTCATCGTATGAAAGGTATTCTGTTTTGCCGAGTTTCTGACAGTAGTACACATCATTTTCACCAAGTCCCACATTTTTCTGATAATCATAATACAGGTAGGTTGATGTGCCGGCAACCAATATGATACCGATAAGGGCAATAACAGCATAAACCTTTTTATCTATTGAACTTTTAGCGGTGTCGTAATCCTTGTTACGCTTCATAGCTATATATTCAATCGGCTCATATACAATCATCATAAATCCAATCAGTATAGGAATGATTTTAAATATACTGTCAAGTGTCAGCTCGTGCAAAAGAAAATAGCTTTCTTCCATTCTTTTTTCTGTAAAATAAGCGATAACAAGACTTAAAGCGACTGCCAGTATAAGGCTGATTACAATGGAAATATTTGTGGTATTCGTAAGCTTTTTTGATACCTTATCATTTTTCTTTACGCTTTCAATAAGCTCCCGGTCGGTATGATTGAAATTGTTTTCAAAAAGCATATCCAGGTATCTTTCCTCATATCTTAAAAGCGTACCTGCCTTTGAATGTGCGGCATAGAACTTTTGTATAGCTCTGGTGCTTCCTTTTGTAATATGGTTTACAAAAGCTGTTTCGCCGCTGCGAAGAAGATATAAATCCATATCGTGACTGCTGAGATATTTTTCAGGCTTTTCCCTGATTTTATCCATAGTTATCTTCTTTGATGCAATCCTGAGTCCGTTTTCAAAGGAGTCCGCCAGCTTTGACTGAAGAAACGGTGAACTGCTTATATTGGAAATGGACTTATGATTTCTTTCAATAAAATCAATGATGGTATCAATTGCCTCGCCGACAGCCTTTTCATCATAAAGGCAGTGAAACTGTCTCTTATACACATCTCCGAGCCCACGAGACTAAGGCGAATCTC
>UQVI01000235.1 GCA_900544515.1 uncultured Oscillospiraceae bacterium
GTCTGAAATGCCTGATCTAAATCGTGAATAATATCATCAATATGCTCAGTACCGATTGAAAGTCTGATTGTATTCGGTTTAATATCCTGTTCTGCCAGCTCCTCAGGACTCAGCTGACTATGTGTAGTTGTGGCAGGATGAATCACAAGTGATTTAACATCTGCAACATTGGCAAGAATTGAGAATATTTTCAGGCTGTCAATAAACTGCTTTGCTTCCTTTTCGCCGCCCTTGATTTCGAAGGTAAAGATTGAGCCTGCGCCATTCGGAAAATATTTATTATATAAATCCTTATATCTTTCATCCACACTTGGGTGATTCACCTTTTCAACCTTAGGATGATTGATAAGGTAATCAATTACCTTTTTTGTGTTGTCAACGTGACGTTCAACACGAAGTGAAAGTGTTTCAAGTCCCTGCAGGAGAAGGAAAGCATTGAACGGTGAAATCGTTGCACCTGTATCCCTGAGAAGGATAGCACGGATATAGGTTACAAATGCAGCCGGACCGGCGGCATCCACAAAGCTGACACCGTGATAGCTTGGGTTGGCATCTGCAATCTGAGGGAATTTACCGCTGCTTTTCCAGTCAAAGTTTCCGCTGTCAACGATTACACCGCCGAGTGTTGTGCCGTGACCGCCGATAAACTTTGTAGCCGAATGAACCACAAGATCCGCACCGTATTCAATCGGTCTTAAAATATATGGCGTTGCAAAGGTTGAGTCAACAACAAGAGGAATATTATGCTTATGTGCAATTTCTGCAAGCTTTTCAATATCAATAAGATTTGAATTCGGATTACCCAGTGTTTCAAAGAAAATCGCTTTTGTATTATCCTGAATTGCATTTTCAAAATTTGACAAATCATCAGGGTCAACAAAGGTTGTGCCAACACCAAAGTTCTTAAATGTATGCTCAAGATAATTATATGTGCCGCCGTAAATTGTTTTAGCTGACACGATGTGGTCACCTGCTGTGGCAAGCGCCTGAAAGGTGTAAGCAAGAGCTGCTGCACCTGATGCGGTTGCAAGAGCAGCCACACCGCCCTCCAGTGCTGCGATACGCTTTTCAAAAACATCCTGCGTTGAATTCGTAAGCCTGCCGTAAATGTTGCCAGCGTCGGAAAGATTGAATCTTGCCTGTGCGTGGTCACTGTTTTTAAACACATAGGATGTGGTCTGATAAATCGGAACTGCCCTTGCATCCGTTGCCGGATCCGGCTCCTCCTGTCCTACGTGCAATTGTAATGTTTCAAAATGATATTTATATTCTGACATAAAAATTGTTTCCTTTCAAGTTAAAATTCAGTTAAAATAAAAATTTATATATAGTATGATTTACAACATCGAAAGCACATTCGTCCGTATCTGTAATTACTGCGTAAAAGCTTGGCAAATAACTTCTGCATTTTTCTGCCTCCTATAGCCTACTTCGTCAGTAGGTTTTCTGTGTTGAATACACTATACACTTTATCGCCTACTTTGTCAATAGGTTTTAGGGATATTACAAATTTTTTTTAAAAATAGCCGGAGATATATAATCTCCGACTATCCATTCTGCATTAACTTTATTTGGAAATAAAGTAAAACTCTACAGCATTTGCTTTATTTTCAAAGCCATATTTATAATGATGAAGCTCTAATATTTGTTTTGTTATGGCAAGACCCATTCCGGCTGATTTCCCTTCTCTGGACTTATCGCCCATATAAAAGGAATCCCACACCTCGTCTGTAAGCGGTTGATCAACAACATTTAATACTGAAAATCTGCAGGTATTCCCCTCTTTTTTTAATCTGATTTCAATTTCCGTATTCAAGGGTGCATGCTTGACCGCATTTGAAATATAATTATCTACCACAAGCTGAATCAGTTCGTTGCTGCATTTAATGGTAACATCATCAATATCCGCTATCACTTTATGCCCTCCTGTATTTATGAAAGAGCTGTACTTTTCAATTTCTGATTTAACGATATCCTGTCTCTTATACACATCTCCGAGCCCACGAGACTAAGGCGAATATCGTATG